>CBDURI010000123.1:0-7627 GCA_965369435.1 uncultured bacterium | reverse complement strand
CGGAGAACCGCGACACGTGACGCGCCGTCCCATAGAGCTTCGCGTGAGGAAACCGCTCATGCATCTTGCGTGCGAAGACCGTATGGAAGGGGTGCACGTTGAGGATCGCCTCGACGTCCTGGCCGCCGTTGGTCAGCTCGAGAACCTCTCGCTCGACCTCATCACTCAACGTATAGGAGTCGAGAAAGACGAACTTGCCGTTGCCTCGCCGGACCAACGAGGCTTGCGTGCCAATATCGACGACACCGCCAATCTTGAACGATCCGCGAATGTTCCAAAAATCGTCTGCGACGTCGATGATGTGTGGGCGCATGGCCCCTGCAGGGGTACCACATGGGCGCAGAAGTCGACACACGAAGAACCGCTCACGTGCTAGGACTCAGGCTGAACGGGGAACCTGGCCGATGACTGATCTGAAATACCGGGGCGTCGATATGTGCGCTCCCGAGACCCACGATAACCCGTGGGAGATGTACGAGTACCTGCGTGAGAACGATCCCATCTACTGGGATGAGCACAACGAGCTCTGGTACGCGTTCCGTCATGACGACATCGTCGAGATCTCGAGGAACCCGGCGGATTTCTGTTCAACCGAAGGGAACCGGCCGCACATCCCCCCGGATCCTTCGATGATCCATCAGGACGGTGCCCAGCACACGAAGCAGCGCGCGCTGGTGGCCAAGGGCTTCACGCCACGAGCGATGCGCCAGAGCGAGGAGTTCTGCGAGAAGATCGTCGACGAGCTAATCGACGCCTTCGCCGGCCGGGGCGAGGCGGACATCGTCGAGGAGTTTGCATCCCTCCTACCAGCCATGCTGATCGCCGACATGCTGGGCGTCCCGCGCGAGAAGTGTTCCTCTTTGAGGCGATGGATCGGGATGATGGTCCCGGGCGGGCAGGGCCCACAGCATGTAAACGACGAGGTCAACGACGCCTTCGGAGAGTTTTGTGAGCACCATGAGTCGATGGTCGCCGAGCGAGCGGACAATCCGACCGACTCCGACCTCTTGCTCAAGTGGATGCACGCCGAGATCGACGGAGAGAAGCTCGATGAGGACCAACTGCTCTTCGAACACGCGCTGTTGTTGGCTGGCGGCGTCGAGACCACCCGGAACGCCATCGCGGGCGGTATGGAGATGTTGGCCCAAAACCCCGAGCAGTGGGCCTACCTGCGCACCAACATCAACGACGATGCCGTGATCGACGCCGCGATCGAAGAAATGATCCGCTGGGTCACTCCTTTCGCCAACATGTTCCGGACTGCGACGAAAGACATCGAAATCCGCGGCAAGACGATTGAGGAGGGGCAGATGATCGGCCTGATGTACCCCTCGGCCAATCGCGATCCTCGAGTCTTCGAAGATCCGTTCCGATTCGACGTTCGCCGCGGCCCGCGCGCCGAGAAGCACATCGCCTTTGGGTTCGGGTCGCATTTCTGCCTGGGCGCGAACCTCGCCCGGCTCGAGCTGCGGACCGCGCTTCGAGCGCTCCTTCGACGCTTCAACACGGTTGCGCTCAAGCCCGAGGGAAGGAACGAGTGGGCGAGTTCCTCGTTCACCCGAGGTCCGCTGCACATGGACCTCGTCTTCGGCTGACGTGGCAAGCTGCGACTACATCATCCTCGGCGCCGGCCCGTCACCGCAAGAACGGAATCCGTTCACGGAGCTTGCCGACACGGTCGCGGGCGAGCGGCACCCTCGGCTCCTGTGGATGATCGAGGTGCAGGCAAAAGGTCCGTGGACCTGCGGGTTCGATCACGCGGATGCGATCGATCCGAACGATGCAACCTCGATGGCACTGAAAGAAATCTGTCGGATCGAGGTGCTGGGACAAGACAGCCAGTGTTCGGTCGATGGCGAAGCGATCGGTAGCGGTCACTGCCCAGACAAACCCGTCGCGAGCCTCGAAGTAAGCAACGTCCCGGATCTCGACCACGACATAGGCGTTCTTGCGGCGGACGGCGAAGCGCTCGAGCGGCATCGAAGCAGGGAGCAGATCCGGACGGGCGGCGCGCAGGTTCTCGAGTGTGCGTCGGAGGCGCTCGAGGCGGACCGGTTTGAGGAGGTAGTCGGCGACGCGCGCATCGAACCCACCGAGTGCGCCATCGATGTGCGCCGAGACGATGACGACCTCGAGATCGGGATGCTTCTCGCGGAGACGGTTGGCGAGAGTGAGGCCATCGGGCCCCGGCATTCGAAGGTCGATAAAGGCGATCTCCGGACGCGTGTCGTCGCAGAGTCGCTCCGCCTCCGATGCGAATCCGGCCTCACCAACGACTTCGACCTCCTCGCACTGAGCGAGCAGAAAGGACAACTCGTCGCGCGCAAGCGGCTCGTCATCGACCACGATCGCCCGAAGGGTCACGCGGTCCCCTGTGGCAAGCTGAGCCACTTCTCTAGCTCGCCCGTGATGATGCGGGGTGCATCGCGGAGGCCCTCGACCGTGCGCGTTCCGGTCAACAGCATCACGGACTGGAGCTCGTGGACGATCTCGTCGAGGTACTGGCGCACACCGTCCTCCCCGGCACGAGCCAAGGTTTGAAGCAAGGGCCTCGCGATCCCTCCGGCCCGCGCGCCAAGCGCGATCGCACGCGCAATGTCGAGCCCCGAACGAATACCCCCGGTCGCGATGGTGGTGAGCGCCGCGCTCGCCGCGTAGTGGACGGAGGGCGCCGTGGGAACCCCCCAATCCCAGAGGCTCTCACCGGTCGAACGCCCCACCCCTTCGGAGCGAAGCGTCTCGACTCCTACCCAAGAAGTCCCACCAGCGCCCGACGTATCGACGTATTGCACGCCGGCTCTTACGAGCTGTTCCACGGTCTGGGGGCTCAAGCCATTTCCGGTCTCCTTGGCGACGATCGGAAAGGGCAGGTCCTGACAGAGGCGCTCCAACGTACTCACGCAACCGCGGAAGTCGCGGTCGCCATCGGATTGGATCAGCTCCATCGCAGGGTTCAGGTGCACGCAGAGTGCATCGGCACCGACGTCTCGCACGAGCTGGCTGAGATCTTTGGTCGGAGTCTCTCGCGCTTGTACGACGCCGATGTTGCCGAGGAGCAACACGTCCGGAGCCCACTCGCGCACTTGATAGGTCCACTCCATCGTCGAGTCACGCTGCATCGCACGCTGGCTCCCGAGACCGAAGCCGAGGCCTCGTTCCTGGGCGATCGTGGCGAGGGAGCGATTGATAGCGGCAGCGCGCGGGTGGCCGCCGGTCATCGCAGCGATAATCACCGGCGCCCGGAGCCGTCGGTGCAACAGCTCGACCTCCGTGCACACGTCCTCCGCACAAAGCTCCGGCAACGATTGATGCAGCAGCCTCACGCACTCCAGCAACGTGGTCGTCGACCGAAAGCCAACCTCGTCGCCTTCGCAGAGCTCGAGGTGGTCGGCTTTGCGCGCTGCGATGCCAGGCGTCGCGGGCGAATCGTCGTGCTCAGCTTGCGCGGGCATGGCCTCGAAGCGCCTCGTAGCCCAACATGTCGAGGGGCTTGCGCGAACGGAGATCCTCATCAACGTCCGAGACCCACTGGGCGGCGGCAGCGGCCGGTCCCGCCGTCAGGTGCAAGAGCTCAGCCCCATAGCCCGACCCGTACGAGAACGCAGTGATCGGCGTCCCTTCCTTCAGCCCTACCAGAGCGCGGGCCACCGAGATCCAAAGGCTCGCGGTGTACGCGTTACCGACCAGCTGGTTCCACTCGAGCGTGTCTTCTACTTTTTCGAGGTAGAGACGTTCTGCCTCTTGCGCCGACCAGCCAAGGTGCTCGCCTAAATGCAGCACCGCCTTCTTGACCATCTTCGGAAAGGGCACGTGGAAGCACATGGATTGATACTCCGAGAGCACAGAACGTGCGTCGCGATCACCGATCAGCGCACCGAAGCACTCCGTCACGGCGCGCTTGTAACAATCGAGGCTCAACTGGCCGTCCACCGACGGGAACGCGTCGCCGACCGGTCGCCAGAAATCGAATGCCGGGCTGCTGAAGGGAAACGACACCGGGTCGACATGCGCGACGGTGGGCTCACCGATGATCATCGCGACTGCGCCTGCGCCCTGAGTCGGCTCGCCGGGATCTTCAGGCGAGTAGAGTGCCACGTCAGAAGCGATCACGAGTGCTACCTTACCAGCACCTGCGCCCGACCATTTCCACTCGAGCGCCTGGCGTAACGCGAGCGTGCCGCCGTAACATGCGTGCTTCACTTCGTACGATCGGACGGTGCCGGAAAGCCCGAGCTCTTCGGCAACCCAGGCGCTGAGCGGGCGACTCATGTCCTTCGCACTTTCGGTTCCGACAGCCACGAGCCCGATGTCTTCGATAGAGCCATTCCAGCGTGAAAGCGCCCTTTTTGCGGCCCCCACAGCCAGAGTCACCGCATCGTCTCCAGAAGGGCAGAGCGCGATATCGATGCAACCTAGACCCTTTGTATACTTGTTCGGGTCCACGCTGCGAAGCTCTGCGAGCTCGGTCACCGGCATGAAGAGCGACGGCAGTTGAAGTCCGATGGATGCGATACCTGCTGGCGTTGTGGTCATTCGTTTGTCTCCTGCGTCGTACACATGGTTCACGTGCTCGTGTGTAGCGCGTTCGATCAAGCGATGAAGTTAAAACGCGTGACTAGTCCCTGGGATCGCATCAACGGTTAGCACTGCTCGTTGAACGGTGATCAACAAGCGGCGCATGACTCTTAGCCAACGCAATGTAAAGTTCGCAGCGCACGTTTCGATCTAACGCAACACCCTGTAAAGATTGCGATCGCGCAAAACCGTTCGTGCGTGCATTCGGACGATCGAGGGGCAACATCGATCCGTTTAGCCGAATGTTCTAGCGATACGACGCGCGTTGCAAATACTCGTTTGCAGGGATGCGGGGATTGCAGACGACAGTCGAGTGGGGAAACGTTCGGTCGACGTACGACACCGTCGTCATTGGCGCGGGGCCTGCCGGCTGCGCAACCGCGGCGTGTTTTGCGGCGCGGGGGGCGTCTGTGCTCCTCGTGGAATCGAACCCCAATGCCGCCAGACGCTTCGCGGGCGAGTGGGTCCACCCCGAGGGCGCGCGAGTCCTGAACGAGCATGGTCTCCTAGAAGGGCTCGACAGCGGCATCACAACGGCTGGATTTGCGGTGTTCCCCAACGACGGGCTGGGCCCTATCCAGCTCGACTATCCTCTGGGCACGACAGGGCTCACCTGTGAGCACGAAACCCTGGTGACCCATATTCGACGGCGCGCGGCGGCGCTCCCGCACGTCGACTATGCCGAGGGCGTGCGCGCCCAGCCGGTCGGCGGTGACGGAGTAGACCTCCGCGTTCGCGGAAGAGGGCCGAAGCGGGTCCTCACCGACCTTGTCGTCGTCGCGGCGGGGCGTTCCTCGCGCGATGTCGTCTCTCAGGATGCAACGCCAGAAGCTCAGGTCTCGATTTCGCTGATGGCCGGCCTCATCGTAACCGACAGTCAGCTTCCCTGTGAGGGGTACGGACACGTCCTCGTTGGGGGGCCGGGCCCCGTCCTCGCGTATCGTATCGATGAGGAACGGATTCGACTCTGCTTCGATGTTCCGCGTGCGAACCGTCGCGACGCACGCACGCCGGAGTGGATCTGGAGATCCTTTGCCGAGGTGTTGCCCCACCCACTGCGAGCGGGCGTTCAAGACGCGCTCTCACGTGCTCCGCTGTCCTGGGCGGCCATCGGGTTTCGGCCGCGGTGCTATCGCACCGAGTCGGGTGTTGCGCTGGTGGGCGACGTCGCGGGCATCTTTCATCCATTGACGGCGCTGGGGATCACGATGTCGGTGCTCGACGCGGAGGCCCTGGCAGGAGCCCCGAGCCTGACCGAGTACGCCACCCGCCGCGCGAGTCAGAGCTACATACCGGAGCTGCTATCGAACGCGATCTACCAAGCGTTCGTCCGCAACGACCCAGGCTCGGAAGCGATTCGCGAAGCGATCTTCCGCACCTGGCGCTCCAGTCCAACCCAGCGCAGTCGGACGATGAAGCTCCTCGGCGCAGCCGCCACCGGTCGCACCGACTTCGTCCGAGCCTTCTCCCACGTCGCCATTCGGGCCGGCGCCGGAGCGCTCTCTTCGGATCGGCGCACCGTCGCGGAGCTCGCGGGCTGGCTCAAGTGGCCATGGGCGAGCCTGCACCCGCAACCCGCTGCGATCCGCTCGCGTTCTTTGTCATGGGCAGCTCCGGAATCCTGGGCTCGCTCCGACTTCTTTCGATCGCCTCAACCTCTACAGGAGAACAGCCATGCAAAGTGACTGGGATTTTTGCACGACCAGCCTGCGACAGGTTTCGCGGACATTTTCGCGCCCCATCGAAGTGCTTCCGGGCGACCTGCGAAAAGCGGTGACATGCGGCTACCTACTCTGCCGCATCGTCGACGCGGTAGAAGACAACGAAGCGTTCGCGATCGGTGAGCGCGACCAACGGTACCGCGCATTCCACGACGTCATTCAGGGCGCGACAGACGGGACTGACTTCGAGCAGTCGTGGTTGGGCATCGAAGGCTCGCCGCGGGAAGAGATCGAGCTGTGCTCCCAGATCCACCGCGTCATGGTGGTGCTCAATGCGGTTTCGCCCGAGATGCGCGAGGCGGTCCTTCGCTGGGTGACCGAGATGGCTCGGGGCATGCAGATCTACAGCCATCGTTCGGCTGACACAGACGGCATCATCGCCCCCTCGACTAGCGAAGATCTCCAACGGTACTGCTATTTCGTGGCAGGTACGGTGGGCCACATGCTGACCGAGCTCTTCGTCTTGGAGATGGACCTCGAGCCCGACAGCCCGGCGGCACAACAACTGTCCGAGCACGCGGAGGCATTCGGCACCGGCCTTCAGCTCGTCAACATCCTGAAGGACATCACCGACGACCTGCATCGGGGCTGGTCCTTCGTCCCTCGGTCGCTGTGCAGAGCGCAGGGTCTTCGGAACCGGGAGCTTGCGGACCCCGGGCGCCGTCCGGCGGCACATCGGGCCGTGGTTCCTCTGTTCGACCTCACCCGGCTCAACCTCGACCGCGCACTCAACTACGCCCTCGCGGTGCCTTCCGAGTACCGAGAGATCCGGCTCTTTTGTCTGTTGCCGCTTTGGCTGGCCGTGAAAACCATCGGGCTCGCCTACGGAAACGACGCCATGTTCATGACGAACCAGAAGGTCAAGGTCAGTCGTGCAGAGGTGGAGGAGATCATCGCGCGTTGCACGATGAGCTGCGGGGACGACACGCTGCTGCGCGCCGATTACGAAGCGATGTGGAATCCTCTGTCGAGGCTGATGGTCGCTGGGTCGGCCATGGGCGAGTGGCCTCAGGGACTGGACGCGGCATGAGTGCGAAGGCGCTGCGCACATTGCTCGACCCCCCCTCGTCGCGGATCCCGGGCTTCTATCGGCTCGACGTACGCGCCCGACATGAAGAGCTCGCACGACGTTTCGGCGTCACCGACGAAGAGCTCGACCTGCTCCGTGGTACTGGAATAGACGGAGTCGCGATAGCCGACAAGATGGTGGAGAACTGCATCGGAGTCCTTCGCTTGCCGATCGGCTTGGGCCTCAACTTTCAGATCAACGGCCGGGATTACGTCGTGCCCATGGCCGTCGAGGAGCCTTCCGTCGTTGCAGCAGCGAGCAA
>CBDURI010000122.1:0-7636 GCA_965369435.1 uncultured bacterium | reverse complement strand
GTTGGGCTTCGAAGAGGTCGGTGTAGACGAGGCCCGAATCGTATTCCTGAAAGCCAGCCTGAAAGACGCCGATGACCCGAAACTCGCGCGACCGGGTGGAAGCGCCGCCGGGCTCTGAAAGAGCCAAGCCGAGCGCTGCCAGCGGCGAGATGAGCCTGACGCGCTCGCCGACTTCCACGTCGAGGTCCTCGGCGAGCGTCTTTCCAACGATGATGCCCGGTAAAGAGTCGACCGGCTCCTGCGCCTGCCCTTGGGAAAGCCCCGCTTCCCATGCAGGGTCGTCCGGCAACGCAAGCTCATCGTCGTCGAGCCCACCGAGTATCGCTTCGATGTCACCCGGCTCGGCGACCTTGCCGATGTGGGGTCGGCGCGCCTGACGCGCAGCCTGGCGTTGCGCCGCTCGGCGCTCGGCCTCCTCTTCCCAAACCGTCTTCCGCAAGCCCGGGGCGTCGTCGGACGCAGAGGAAGTATCCCTTGGCTCGGTCTCGTCCCGGTTCGCGTTCTCGGTCCCATCTCTCAGATTGCGGAGCCATTGCCAGGTGTCGCCAGATTCGGGAGGGCGGATGGCGGCGGTGGGGGTCGAGCCCGGACGGCGGAGTCCTCGTAGGTCGCCGGCGATCATTTGGTTGGGGAGGTCTAGGACGGTTTGGAGGCCTTCAGGGGTGACGCCTTTGACCAAGACTACAGCTCGGCGTTCGCCCTTGGTGAGCATCATTTCGTTGATCGAGAAGGGAGCGATACCAGCGACTTCCTCCATCTCGCCGACGGTGGCGAGCACGTCTCGGTAGTCTCGGAACTCTCGACCGTACTTCAAGACCAGGACGTGGGCGTTGACGCCGAGGACCTTGTCGCGGAAGGCCTGTTCGAAGCCGGTCGTGATGGAGAGCACGGCTAGCAGAGCTGCCACGCCGAGAGCGACGCCGATGATCGAGATCAAAGTGATCATCGAGACGGTGGCGCGCTTTTTCGAGCGCAGATAGCGGACCCCGATCTGAAGGCTGTAACTCACGTCCCACCCCTCTATCACGCACGAGCGCGCCACGCGACGCGTGGTGGGCGCAGCCCCATGGTCCGCGCACGCCGTCGGCTCTACCAGGCGGGGGAACTTGCCCGGTTGGGACGGACTCACTAGGGTTCGTTAGATGAAGCGGATTTGGCCCTTCGCGATATGCATCGGGCTGGTGGTGGCGTGCCACCAGCAGCAGAACGTGCGCCGCGAAGTGTGGCCCCCGCCGGGCGAGCCGCAGCCGGCCGTGGCCAAGGCGCCGGCGCCACCGCCGAAGGTCCTCGACCCCGTCCTCGTCGAGCTGCCCGAGAGGTCGACGGTCATGCAGGTCCGCAAGCAGCTCGACAAAGACAACCCTGGCCGAGCGCGCGAGCTCGCCGAAGCAGCGCTTCCGAGCGCCGGCGCCAACGAGAAAGGCCGTCTGCACTGGCTGGCCGCGAAGGCTGCGCTCGGCGAAGGTTACAACAGCATCGCGCTCGCTCATCTCGACACGCTCGGCACGTTCAACCATCCACTTTCCCGTTGGGCCAAGCTGAAGCGTGCATCCCTGCTGCAGCGCAAGGACCCGGTGACCGCTGCGCAGATCGCTGCATCGTTGACCGACAACTGGGCCGGTGGCGGCCGCGCACGATCGATCGAGATGCGCACGGGTGGCACCAGCGGGTCCGGCGCGCACCTCGAAATCCGGCTGGACGGCAAGCCTCCAGCACTGGCGCGTCAACCGAGTGTGCGTCCGCGCATGCAGCAAAACCTCGACAAAGCCGAATCACTCTACAGCGCGAAACGCTATCGCGAGGCGGAGCGTCTGTTCGGTAAACTGATCAAACACCTCAAGACGGGCACGGTCGTATGGTGCAAGGCTCGCTACAAGCAGGGTCGCGCCCTCTTGCAAGCCCGTGAACGAACACGCGGCGCACCGATCATGCGCGACGTCGCCAATAGGTGCTCCCAGCTCGACACCGACACGCGCGCATGGGCACGGTACTACGCGGCACGCGCGTATGGCCGCATTGGTCAGTGGGACGAGTCGGTGCGGCAGTACGAAAAGCTCGAAGCAGAAGCGCCGGCCCATAGCCTCGCAGATGATTCGAGCTACCGCGCCGCCTTGGCCGAGCTCGAGAATGGCAAGCTAAAGGCGGCCCGGGCTCGCCTGGCTTCGATTACAACTCGATATCCCGAAGGCGACATGTGGCCGCGGGCATTGTTCAAGCTGGGGTGGATCCAGCTCCGCGACGGCAACTACAACGCCGCTTACGACCGTTTCGACGAACTCGTGAAGCGTGGCGGAGACGAGCGCCAAGAGGGCATCACGGGACGATCGAACTATTGGCGTGCGCGCGCGCTTTTCATGATGGGTCGGCGAATCGACGCTGTCGAAGCCTACGAGGAGATCGCTCGGCGTTGGCCGCTTCGCTACTACGCGCAGCAAGCGCTGTGGCGCCTCGGCGAGATCGTGCCGCAACGCGCGAAGGCCATTCTCACAGACATGCGCGCTCGGGACGAGCCGACGCGCATGGTGTTTGCGTGGCGTGATGAGTTCGACGATCCCGCCTTCGATCGTCTGATCGAGCTGTTGGCGGTCGACGAAGCGACCTATGCGTCGGCCGAAATGTCGTCCCTGCACATGCTCGGCACTGACGTTGATCCGGAGATGGCGGTAGTCGGCGCAGTGCTCCTGCAACATGCCGGCGCGCAAACACGACTGAGTCGCGTCATTCGCGCGCACTTCGAGGACTTCGAAGGGCTCTTACCCAAGGGCGAAGGCCGGCTGATCTGGGAGGCCACCTACCCGCAGGCATTCTCGCCACTGATCGAAAACGTGGCCGATAACGAGGGCATCCCAGCGTCATTCGTCCGCGCGATCGCACGCGAAGAAAGCTCTTTCGACCCCGAGGTCGTGTCCTGGGCCAAGGCCTACGGGTTGGTTCAACTGATCATGCCCACCGCGAAACGATTCGCGAGCGAGGTTGGCGAGAAGGCCACGCCGCGCACGCTGAAGAAGCCCGCCGTCAACCTCAAGATCGGCGCGCGGTACATGGCGTGGCTTTGGGACCGCCTCAACGAAAACCCTGCACTGGTACCGTCGGCATACAACGCAGGCGAAGGAGCCGTCCGCCGCTGGCTCCAAGAAGACGCCGCTCGCCCCCTCGACGTGTTCATCGAGGAGATTCCCTACGACGAGACACGACGGTACACGCGTCGCGTACTGCAGACCTACGGTGTCTACCAGTGGCTCGCCGACGAGCAGCTCCCGGCGCTCCCGGCCAAGCTCCCCGCAACGAGCGGGTCGCAGCGCTTCAGCGCCCTCTAGTAGAACGGCCTAGGCAACCACCTTCGGCAAGAGCGCGCCGAACTCGATCGCCTTGTTGATGTCCCCGTCGACGCGAAGCTTGCCCTGCACGAACGCAATCTGCGGGTCGAGGTTGCCGCGTAGAATCTCGGCGAGATGCGCGTCGAGGATCGTCAGCGTCGCGTCCGCGGGAGTTCCGTTGCCCTCGGTGACGCTTCGGTCCTGCAAGTCGATGGTCCAGCTCTTTTCGTCGGCGCCGGTAATCCGAAGGTGAAACTTCCCTTCGCCCAGCGAGCGGTCGGCGGGCGCCTGCTCCAGCGTCGACTTCATCTGGCTGACAAAGGCGGTCGCCATCTCGGCGACGGCCTGCGCCTGGGCTGCATCGGCCTCGGGCTCCTCGTGCGGGAGGATGGCCGCCTCGAGCTCATTGGCGGATTCGCGCAGATTCCGAGTAAACACGTCCAAATCGGGCATGACCGCGGGCGACGACGTAGGGCTGATCGACAGGACGCCGTTGTAGCTGAGCACGGTGATGAGCAGGCCCATCCCGTCGATCAGGGGGGCCATGCCCATGAGCGCCAGCAGCTTGTGCCCCGCCATGTACATGTCGATCTGTGGCCCGGGCACGTTGGTGATCACCACGTTGAAGACCGGAGCGTGCATCTCGGAGATGCGGAACCGTGAGTAGAGACGGAGCACTCGGGTTGCCAACCCAAAGGGAATGAAATCCCACAGGTCGACGAACGCGCGAGTCGCGCCCGACTTTTCAAACGCCTTTCCGCCCTGGGTATGCTTCTTGATGACGTTGAGGCGCTCGACCGGATCGGCGACATCGGTGGCCAAATCGAGCAGCATCCCCGACACCTTGTTTCCCATGTCGCCATGCTCGTCGGTCCCTCGGGTCGAAACAGGAATCATCCCCAACAGAGGCTTGTCGGGTAGCTCTCCCTTGTCGTCGAGGTAGCGTCGAAGCGCGCCGGCACAGATCGCGAGAACGACGTCGTTCAACGTGCACCCGGCGATCTTGCGAATCGCTTTGACGCGGTCGAGCTCTAGCAAGGCGGTGTTCCAGATCCGCTGGCCGGTGACCGTATGGTTGATCGATGTGTGCGGCGCCGTCATCGGGACCGGAGGGGTTTCGATTCCCTTGTCTCGGACTCTCGCCGCGGCGCGAAGCGCGTGCGTTATCTCGCCCGCCACTCTCTTGATCTCGCTCGGCTTCCCCATGATCTTACGAGCGGTGTGCGAGAGCACCTCGAGCTCGTTCGGCACCGGGGCGACCGTCCTCGGCGGCGGCGGACTAAAGGTCCTTGGCTCCTTGGTCATGTCGAGCAACACGCCCATCATATCGGTGCCAGAAACGCCATCGATCGCCGCGTGGTGCACCTTGCTGATCAACGCGACCGATCCGGGCGGCACCTGGGGAATGTTGTCGAGTCCTTCGACCAACGTCATCTCCCACAACGGCCTGGTGCGATCGAGAGGTACGCTGAAAATTCTGGCTGCAAGCCCACGCAGCTCTTTCCAGCTACCGGGGCTTGGAAGAGCGACGTGCTGCAAGTGCATGTCGAGATTGAAGGCCGGATCTTCCACCCAGTAGGGTTTGCCGATCCCGAACGGCACCATGGCGAGCCGTTGCTTCAGCCGTGGCACGAGATGAACACGTGAGGCCATCGTGTCGCGAAAGCTTTCGAAGTTCATCGAACCCTCGAACACCAGGACGCTCCCGACGTGCATCGGTTGGTGGGCGTCTTCGAGGTAGAGGAAGGAGGAGTCGAGTCCGGAGAGGGGTTGCATCAGAAGAGTAGCCTACACCCAACGACGGCCTGATCTCCAGCGCTTCTCAAGAGTCGTCAAAAGTGCGGGCGAGATCCTTCAAAAGGCGCTTTTGCTCGCGCGAGAGCCGTTTGGGCACCTCGACCTCGACCAGGCAGATCAGATCGCCGCGTCCACGTCCATGGAGGCGCGGAACGCCCCCGCCGCGGACCACCACAGTCGCGCCAGGTTGGGTCCCAGGGGAAATTTTCACGGTTTGCGTCGCGTCTGCGTCCTCTTCGAGCGCGGGCGCCTCGATCTTGGCGCCGAGGGCGGCCTGCGGATACGTCACCGAAAGGTGGTGCACGAGATCGAAACCTTCTCGCTCGAAGTCCTCGTCGGGCTCGACGTACACCGTGACGTATAGATCGCCAGCGGGGCCGCCGCGGACGCCGTCTTGGCCCCGCCCACTCAAGCGAAGGCTCTGTCCGGCGTCCACACCTCCGGGAATGGTGAGTTTCACGACACGCTCGATGTCGACCTGCCCGTCACCCTCGCATTCGTCGCACGCCGTTTTGGCGCGCGCGCCGCGTCCGCCACAAGTGGGACACGTGGTGGTCATCACGAAGGCGCCTTGTGCGCGTGCGACTTGGCCGCGGCCTCCACACATCGCGCAGCTCTCGAGCTCGCCGTCTTTCGCGCCGGTCCCGCTGCATGCTTCGCACGGTGAAGGGTGCGAAAGATCGATCTCGCGGCTCGTGCCGAACGCCGCCTCACGAAGCGACAGGCTCACGTCGGTGCGGATGTCGGCACCGCGCGCAGGTCCGTTGGGATCACGGCGCCGTCGGCCGAACCCACCAAAGCCGCCGCCGCCGCCAAATAGATCTCCGAAGATGTCTTGGAACTGGCTGAACACGTCGCCAATGTCGCCGAACCCCGGCGCGCCCGCGCCGCCCAAACCGGCGTGTCCGAACCGATCATACGTGCCCCGCTTCTGCGGGTCGCTCAGCACGGCGTACGCCTCGGCACAAACCTTGAACTTGTCCTCCGCCTCGGGGTTGTCGGGGTTGCGATCTGGATGGTGCTCGAGCGCCTTCTTGCGATAGGCCTTCTTGAGCTCGATCACGGTGACTTCGCGGGAGACTTCGAGAACTTCGTAATAATCAGGCTTGGACATCGTTTCGTCTGGGTGATCGGCGCGGGCAACATAAGTATGTTGGCCGTCCGGTCAAGCTCAGTGTCTATTCCTGAAGAAACTGGGCGTTTCGGCTCAGCACATCGCTCACGAGAGCTTCGGGAAGCTCGCCACTGCGCTGAAACGAGCGCATGTGAAGGATCGGCTCGCCACCCAGGTCGGCCGCGGTGCGTCCCCGGATCTCTTGAGCGTACTTGCGCGGCTCGAACGGAATTAGGTTGGAACGCGGCTCGACGTCGATGCGTTCGAGCAAGCCCAGCAACGCGTGAAGCGAATTCATCTTCATGTAGGGGCAGGTCGCGCACCCCCCTGCCGTCGAGCAACCCTCACCACCGGCGACACCCGGCACCACCCCGAGGCCGCTCTGTGCGTCCTGCGCGACAGCTTCGCTTGCAACCGGAAAGATGATTTCAGCCGATATCTCTGGCCCACCCTCCGATGCGTAGTCCCGAAGCTTGACCTGCACCTGTCGGACAATCGGAGTGATCATGCCCGCCTCCGTGCCGAGGATGAATCGTAAGCTCGCATGGTCGCCATGTGCGATCGCGTGGTCGACCTTGCCCAGGACGAACGCGAGAATGTTCGACGTCGACCCAACGACGCCGTTGCCGTGGCGTTGCGCCTGCAAAGCGAGCTCGAACATCTCGCCGGGCACCTCTAGATGCGCCGTGACGAAAACATCGGGGTAGTGCTCACGAACCAGCTCGACCACCTCACGACCGAACATGTGGTGAACGATGCAGGTGCCTTGCTCGAAGTAGTGAAATCGCGGTAGCAAGGCGCGAACTGATGCTTGGTCGTGCGCAGGGTGCAGGTCGCGAATCTGCGCATCGGGCATCTCGGCGAGGCTGCGGAACATGTGCGCGAGGTTGTCGCCCATGTACGTGTCAGGCCCGAACCAGATGTGGATTTCGGGAACCTGTGCAGCTGCCTGCAAGACCGTCTGCACGACGTTCGACGACGTGCAGGTGATCGTGGGCACAATCGCATGGGCCTTGGCTTTGGTCACCAGGCTGGTGTTGATGTAGACGACGTGGAGCGACCGCGGAGTCTCCGCTGCGTGCATCAAGTACGCGCCATAGGCAGCGGCCTCGGCGGACTCCGCCAACGAACAGCCGATCGGGTCGGCGGCCACGCGGTACACCGGGACATCGGCATACCCTGACGCGTCGAGCATTGCGCGAACATTCTCGCTCATGAAGTCCACGCCGAGCACCGTGATCGCGTCGACCCCCTGCTCGGCCATCGCGATCGCACGGTCGGCCATCGCGAGCGAATCGGACACGTGAGTGTGGGGCCAATCGCAGGCCGAGAGCACACCTTGCAGCTCTGGGTCCATGTAGAAGTGGGCGACGACGCCGGCGTTCTTCTCACGGAGCAGGGCGCTGAG
>CBDURI010000121.1:0-7717 GCA_965369435.1 uncultured bacterium | reverse complement strand
CCCGCCTCGTTGCTCTCGTCGGTCGCGCGGTCGAGCACCTGGAACTCGGTCTGCACGAAGATGGTGTGGCCCAGCGCCGCGGCTGCCGGCGGTGCAGCCGCTAGCACCTTGTCGGGGACACGGACCGGCACGTCGGCGACGAAGTGTACGATGCGGTAGCTCGGCGCCGTAAAGCGGTTGTCGATCGACGAAAGCCCATCCTCGAGATCGAGCGGGAGCTGCAACTGCGGTACCAGCTTCGTGAGGGCCGGCTCGGAGCGACAGTACTCGTGGAACCGAGCCAGCGTGTTCGTGGACTGACCCGGGATGACGAAGTTGAAGGGCACGATGCTGCGCTGGACGTAGTTGAGAACCGGAAAAATGTCGCGCGAGCTGCGGGTCACGATGCGAAACCGAACTTTGTCGTAGATCTGCGAGGCGCTGACGTCGGGCTTCGAAAGGAGCTTGGTGTAGAGCGAATCCCTGTTCTTTCGACCACCGATGAACTCGAGGATCGGGAAGTCGTTGGCCAAGGCGGCCGCCATGACGCGGTAGACCTTTTGCTCGACCCATTGGCACACTTCCTCGTCCGCGGTCGGCAACACGAACAGGAGCTCGCGCGCTTCGAGGTGGTGGATGATGTGCATCACCTTCAAGATCGCGCAGGCGCAGATCTGCCGATGGCCCTTCGACGATGCGAGCATCAGCAGCCCGACCAAATCCTTCTTCGCTACCGGCTTTGGGACGGGGAAATCGAAGTGACGGCGCAGGTAGTCGATCGCGGCTTCCTTGACCTGTGTCACGCGCGCCACGTCGCTCTCGTCGTCCGGGTCGATCTCCTGGGCGCGCACGAACGCCTCAGCCTCGCTTTCGTCGGCGAAGTTGAACCGGTGCCAGTCGACCACCGATCCTCCGCGCAGCAGAACACGAATGCCCTCGAGGTCGGCCAAGGTGAAATCGGTGAAACTGCGGAGCTCCGGCACAGACACGGCTAGGGAGACCGTTCTAGCAGGATCGTGCCGAGAAAAATGCCCACGCTGACGAGCAAAACGATGGCATTGAGCGTAAGCCCGCCATGACAACCGCCAATCGCGGTCAGTCCGAGCAGCCCAGCTCCCCATGTCGATCTACGTCCCACCATCTCGGGCGCCCGTTTGATACCAGTCGACCGGCGCCGGCGCTAGTGGATTGCGCAGAGCCGTTGCTGGCAGCGTAGATCTCGAATATTGTTGGCAAAACCAATGACGGATTCGATTTTTCCCGCTGGCGCCGAACCAATCCTCCCCATCCTACCGTTGCGCAACTCGGTCCTCTTTCCGGCAACGGTGGTGCCGGTCAACGTCGGCAGGCCACGGTCGGTGCGGCTGATCGAAGAAGCCTGTGGCGGCGACCGCCCCGCAATCGGGGTGGTGACGCAACACAAGCCCGAGGTGGAGGACCCGACCTTCGATCAGGTCTATCACACCGGCACCATTGCCCGCGTCTTGAAGGTCATCCGGCTCAACTCCGGGCAATACAGCGTCGTGCTGCAGGGCGTGAGTCGGATGCGCATCGATGAAGCCCTCGGCCGCCATCCGACGATGCGCGCGCGCGTGCACCGCTACCACGAGACGCCGGCCGTCGACGTCGAGATCGAAGCGCTTGCCGCACACCTCCGGGAATCGGCCCGCCAACTGCTCCACGAACTGCCGACCGCGTCGCGCGAGTCACTGCACATTCTCGACAACGTCCGCGAGCCGGGCGCCCTCGCCGACCTCATCGAATCGAACCTGCCGGTTTCGAACGAGTCCAAGCAAAAGGTATTGGAGACGCTCGACATCCGGGAACGAGTCCGAATGGTCCTCGACCAGGTCAATCGCCAGAACGAGGTGCTGCGGGTCAAGCAAGAGATCTCGACCATGGTCGAAGAGGAGATGTCGAGCTCTCAGCGTGAATACCTACTCCGACAACAACTCAAGTCCATCCGCCGAGAGCTCGGAGAAACCGACGTCGACGAAGATGAAATCGAAAGCCTCCGAGAGCGAATCGCGCTTGCGCGCCTCCCGGGCGAGGCCGAAACGGCCGCAAAGCGAGAGCTTCGGCGCATGACCAACATGAACTCGGCGAGCAGCGAGTACCAGGTTGCACACACATACGTGGAGTGGCTCGCCGACCTGCCGTGGGCAAAGATGAGCCCGGACCGGCTGGACGTAGTACAGGCGCGCCGGGTCCTCGACGAAGACCACTACGGGCTCGAAAAGCCTAAGCGCCGGATCGTCGAGCACATCGCGGTGCGCAAGCTTCGGCGGGACGGGCGGGCGCCCATTCTGTGCTTCGTTGGCCCGCCGGGCGTCGGCAAGACGTCGCTCGGCCGCTCGATCGCTCGCGCTTCGGGCAGGGCCTTTGTCCGCGTCTCGCTCGGCGGCGTTTCGGACGAAGCCGAGGTGCGCGGGCACCGTCGCACCTACGTCGGCGCCTTTCCCGGACGCATCATCTCCGGGCTGAAGAAGGCGGGCGCGAGAAACCCGGTGATGGTCCTCGATGAGATCGACAAGCTGGGAGGCGACCAGCGCGGCGATCCATCGAGCGCGCTGCTCGAAGTGCTCGACCCGGAACAGAACCACCAGTTCATCGACCACTACATCGACGCACCGTTCGATCTCAGTAAGGTGATGTTCATCGCGACGGCCAATCAGAAGAGCACGATCCCGGCTCCGTTGCTCGACCGCATGGAGGTCATCGAGATCGCCGGGTACACGCATCGCGAAAAGCTGGCGATTGCGCGCGACTTCTTGATCCCGCGCCAGCTCAGCGAGCACGGCCTCTCGCCCGAACGTCTGGACTTCTCCGATGAATCCATCGAACTGATGGTGGACTCGTACACGCATGAAGCCGGCGTCCGAAAGCTCGAGCAGCAAGCCGCGGCGGTGTGTCGCGCGGTCGCCGTGCGGCTCGCGCAGGGCGAGGATCTATCCATCCTGGCCGATCCTCCGTTCATCGAGAGCGTACTCGGCGCCGCAAAGGTCAAACGGCAGGCGCCGGAACGAATCGCAAGGGCAGGTGTCGCGACCGGGCTGACGTGGACTCCGGCCGGGGGCGACCTCCTATTCGTAGAGGCCACTCGCATGCCCGGCACGGGCAAGCTCCACCTCACCGGCAACATGGGTGACGTCTTGAAGGAGTCCGCGGCAGCAGCGTTTACGTTCGTGCGCGCGCGCGCCCGGGAGCTAGGCCTCGCCGAAGATTTCGTCAGCCACACCGACATTCACGTGCACCTGCCGGCCGGGGCGGTCCCCAAAGATGGCGCCGCAGCCGGCATCCCGCTGTTTGTTGCGTTGGCCTCACTGCTCACCGAGGTCAAGGTGAGGCCGGACGTCGCCATGAGCGGCGAGATCACCCTTCGCGGCAACGTGCTCGAGGTCGGTGGCATCAAGGAAAAGTGCCTGGCCGCGCATCGGGCAGGGGTGGCTCGCATCCTCTTGCCGAAACGAAACGAGCCTGACCTAGACGAGGTGCCCGATGAGATTCGCGAAGGCCTCGAGATCTGCCTCATCTCCCGCGTAGACGAGGTGCTAGGCCTGGTCGTCGCGATCGACGCAGTTCAGCATCCGGGGGGCGCGCCCGCCGCTGCCGAATAGTCCGTGACCAAGTTGCTCACGTTCCGGTTGAGTGCCGCGTTCGCGGCCATCGTGGGTGTCGCGCTCGCGTTCATTCCGCTGCTCTCGGTGCACGGTGTCGAAAGCGCCCTCGCTCTCGGGCTGCTGCTTCCCCCTTGGGTCGCAGCCACGGCGGCAAGCTATACCGAGCGGCACCGAAGCACGCGCGGCATCGATCTGATGCTCCGCGCGATCGGTGCCGGATTGTTGATTTGGTCGATCCCGGTTGCCCTGCTCGCGCTGAGCTCGCTCCGGACCCGGCAGTGCGCCCCGGGCGAAGGTCTGCTCTTCATGGTGTTGGGACCGGCAGTCGGCTGCGCGCTCGCGGCATGCGCGGGTGTCTGGGTCGCCGCGTCGATGAAGCGGCCGCGCCTTTCCGCTTGGGTTGCAGCTTCGATCCCCCTCGGCGCCGCATTGCTTGGTGTGTGGGCATTCTACGCAACGCCGACCGTCTACGTGTTCGGCGCGTTTGCTGGGTACTTCCCGGGCGCGATCTACGACGACCTCGTCCAGATCCCGACGCGCTACCTCACCTATCGGGCCACGATGCTCGTGGCCGTCCTTTCGCTCGCGGTCCTGCTCGACGCCTTGTGGGACCCATCCTCCGGGACGCTCGACGTCCGGGGCCGGGGCCGCCGTTACCTCGGCGCGATCATCGTCTCCGCAGGGGCGTTGGGGCTCGTCGCGGCGTCGTATTGGCATGGCGATCACCTCGGTCACTGGGTGAGCGAGGAGTACTTGGTCGAGCGGCTCGGCAAAACCGAGCAAGGGCGGCATTGCGTGGCGCACATGCCACGCGAGACGCGGCCCGAAGACGCCGAGCGTCTGCTGGAAGACTGCGACTTCCACGTGGAACGCATACGGAAGCTCGTGGGACTGTCATCCACCGAGCCGGTGACGGCCTACTTCTTTCGGAATCAAAACGAGAAGAAGGACCTCATCGGAGTTGGGCGCACCCTGATCGCCAAGCCCTGGCGCCGCGAGGTCTATCTGCAGATGTCGGGCTGGCCGCATCCGGTACTCGGGCACGAGATCGCGCACGCCGTTCTCGGTGAGGTCGGGCGGGGCCCGTTTTCGGTGGCGGCGACGTTCGGAGGGCTCATTCCGAACCCGGGCATCGTCGAAGGCGCGGCGGTGGCGCTCGCCTGGGACCTGCGCGACGACCTAGACCCGGACCAGTGGTCGCGAATCATGATGGACCGCGACGAGCTCCCCACGGCTAGCACGGTCATGAGCGTTGCGTTCAGTGCCCTCCCCGGGCGCCGCGCGTACATGTCGGCGGGGTCGCTAATGCGCTTCTTGATCGCCACCCGAGGGATGGACGGGCTGCTCGAAGCATATCGCGACGGAGTTATCGGAGGCCTGGATGAGCTCGAGTCCGAGTGGCATCTCTATCTCCAGGAGGTCCCCGTCACCCCGCAGGAGCGTGGCATCGCAGAAGTCGAGCTCGCGCAGCCAAGTATCTTCTCAGCAGTATGCCCCCACGAGCTGGCCAAGCTTCGAGCCCACCTCTCGGGGGACGCCGCCGCTCGCGATGATGTCCGCACGATCGAGACCTGCCGGGCAATCCTGGAAATCGACGAACACGAACCAAGGGCCCATGCCGCCTTGGTGGGTGCTCTGGCGCGCACGGAACGCGCGGACGAAGCGCTGGCAGAGCTCGATGCGCTGCGCGCTGCGATGAACGCCCCCAAGCCGATCGTGGCGGCCGCCCTCGAACAGTACGCCGATGCCGCTTGGACACTCGGCAATCTGGCCGAGGCTGCTGAGCTCTACGAGGAGCTGTTGACCATCCCGCGCACCGACGGAGCGGCGCGCCAGAGTGAGGTGAAGGAGCTCGCGCTCGAAGGCGTGCCGGCCGAACGAGAACTGATCTACGAGATCTTTCTCGGCAGATCGTCGAGCCCGGTCGTCGTTCACCTGGCGCAGTCCTTGGCGGCTTCCCGAGACGATGGCCTTGGGCAATATCTCGCCGCGCGGCAGCTCATGGGACAGAACCGCTTCGCACTGGCGCTACCGTTGTTGCAAGAGGCGGCGCGCCTCGGCCTACCCACCCTCCGGCTTCGACGCGAGCTGAGCCGAGTCCTCGGGATCACGTTCTTCGCGCTCGGCCGCTACGGCGAGTCAGCAGAGGCCTGGCGGCAGCGAGCCTCGGCCAGTCGCGCCGCCGGCGCCGAAGCGACACGTTGGCTCGAACGCATCGAATATGCGCAGACGCGAACCGTCAGTCCGGCGTTGCCAGGTCCATCGTCGGCTCCCCGAGCTGCGCCTTGATATGAGCCGCGATCGAACAATCGGCGGTGACGATTGGATCGCTAGCGGCCTTGACCGAGTCTGCTTTCGGTCCGATCTGGCTGCGCACTGTGATCAAACGGCCACGATTGTCCGTGCGTGATCTCAGAACGAGCTTGTCTTGCGCTAAGTCCCACAGGAATACATCGACCGGATCGCGCAGGCGGCTCTTGCCCTGCACCACCAGGAGCAAGAAGTAGTCGGCTGGCACGCGCTCTGTCAGTGCGGGGAGCTCGCGCTCGATCGCGCGCGTGAGCTGCTCTTCACGAACGGACAGGCGCTGCATGTCGTTGGTATCGTCGACCCGCGCGAGCCACTTGGCCGTCAAGACCTCCGGGACGTCGGAGAGCGCCGACAACGCCGTCAGCTCGAGACCGAGACAAGCCCCGATGGCGTCCTCTTGCTCAGACTCGATCGCCTCCCTCAACCCGGCTTCCGATGCAAGCTCGGGCGCTCGCACCCGAAGGTAGACCATCTCTTTGTCATGCAGCGCGGATAGGCGCACTTCGGTCTCGACGAGACGGTTCGCAGCACCCGACTTCGCGTCTAGCGCCTTGGCTTCTAGGTCGATGCGTGTGGCCTCTAGCTCTTCGAGGATCGGCGCGACCTGTTCGGCGTGTTGAGCCCGGATGCGGTCCCTCAGCTCGTCTGCGCGGACCTCTTGGCGCCAGAAATAGGCCCCCGCGATCAGCGAGGCGACCAAAACGACAAAACCGACACGCGCCCACGGGATACGTGGTCGGTATCGGTTCCTACGAACGCCGTCGAACTCGGCAGGAGTGAGCTCGGACGGCTCCATGGCGCGAAGCTTATTGCTCGCGCTGGTTGACCGCAAAGCTCACGTTGCCGTAGCCCGCGGCAGCAGCTGAGAACATCACCTTCTTCACGACCCGGAAGTCGATGTTGCGGTCCGCCTGCACGATGACTTGGCCGGCAAACGGCTCCGAAGGATGAATCGTCTCCCACTTGCGCTTCTCCGCTTCGAGGCCCGCGATGAGCGGCTCGATGCGGTCTACTTGTGCCGACTGCCCCTGCGTCTGCGTGTCGGCGACGCGGCTGCCATCGAGAGTGATCACGCGCTCGTCAACTGCGATGATCGGCGAGATCTCGATCTGCTGAGTGTTGTTCGCGTCGGGCATCGAGATGGTCGGCTGCTGCGCCACCAGCTCGCCCGATGCGGAGAACGACATGAGCAAGAAGATCACGAGAACGATCAGGAAGTCGATGAACGGAATCAATGGAATCTGGTGGTCCACTTCTTTGCGCCCGTGACCGGAAACGCGTGCGCGAACGAACCTCAGCGGAATGGTTCGGAGCAGCTCTGGTTGTGGCCGTTTTATCGCCATGATCTCCCCCTACAGGAACGCAGCTCCGTCAGCGAGTGATAGGTTTGCGAAACCCGCGGCTACCGCAACATCCATTGCACGAATGACGTCCTCGTACCGGACCCCGTCTTCGGGCGCGACAATCAAATCATCACGCTTGTCCCAGGCCTGCTTCCACTGAGCGAGCTTGGTTTCGAGCTCATCGACGTCGAACTCTTTTTGGTCCGCCACGACGCGCTTGCTGATATCGATGCTCTCGCCAGCAGACGACCCGAGGACATACCCCGAGTTCCGAACCTGCAGAATGAGCTTCACTTTCTCGTCCTCGGGCGGCGCATCTTCGGTAGATGCCTGCCCGGGGACCTGCTGATTGGCGTTCAGCGCCGCAAGTTGGTTCCAAACGGCGGTCGCCAACAAGAACATGACGCAACAAAGCAGGAGGTCGATGAACGGAATCAGGGGGATTTCCTGATTTACCGCTTTCTT
>CBDURI010000120.1:0-7853 GCA_965369435.1 uncultured bacterium | reverse complement strand
GGTCACCTCGCATTCGAGACGCCTGACATCTACAAGCTGTGCCAAGATCTCATGGACGCGGGGGTGACCATCAACCGCCCCCCGCGCGACGGCCACATGGCGTTCATCCGATCGCCGGACGGGATCTCGGTCGAGCTGCTGCAGAAGGGGGACGCCCTAGAGCCGAAAGAACCCTGGGCATCGATGCAAAACGAGGGCAGCTGGTAAGCGACTTCAGTCGATGGCTTCGAATAGGCCGGCGGCGCCCATGCCTCCGCCTATGCACATCGTGACGACAGCTCGCTTGCCGCCTCGGCGTTTTAGCTCGTTGAGGGCGGTGGCTGTGAGCTTGGCTCCAGTGCAGCCCAGGGGGTGGCCGAGGGCGATGGCGCCACCGTTGACGTTGAGCTTGCTGTCGGGGATGCCTAGCTGTTGCTGGACGTAGACGGCTTGGCTGGCGAACGCCTCGTTGACTTCGAAGACGTCGATGTCGTCGATCGTGAGGTCGTTCTTGGCCAGCAGCTTTTGCACCGCTGGGATGGGTCCGATGCCCATGATCGAGGGATCGACACCGACCGTGACGAAGGACTTGAAGATCGCCAGCGGCTCGATGCCGAGCTTCTTGGCCCTCTTTTGCTTCATGACGATGGCGGCTGCGGCGCCGTCGGATAGAGGCGACGCGTTGCCGGCAGTCACGCTACCCTTAGCCGCGAAGACGGGTCGCAGCTTCGACAGAGATTCGACGGTGGTGCCGGGGCGCGGCATTTCGTCGACCTTGAACTCGAACATTTGTCGCTCGCCGTTGGCATCGAATGTCACGCCATGGACGGGGACAATCTCGTTCTCGAAGGCCCCTCGCTCGATGGCGGCCAACGCGAGCTCGTGGCTTCGCGCCGCAAACTCGTCCTGCTGTTGGCGACTGATGTTGAAGCGAGTGGCGACGTTCTCCGCCGTGATGCCCATCGGTGTATAGGTCGCTGGATATTTTTCCATGACCTCGGGCGATGCGCTTGGCTTGTTGCCCGTCATCGGAACCATAGTCATCGACTCCATGCCGCCCGCGATGACTACATCGTCGAAGCCCGCTTTGACCGACCCAGCAGCCAGCGCGATCGCCTGAAGCCCGCTCGAGCAGAAGCGATTGATCGTCATCCCCGAAGAGTCCTCGGGCAAGCCCCCGAGCCGGCCGACCATGCGCGCGACGTTCATGCCCTGTTCGCCCTCGGGGAATGCACAGCCGAGCACGAGGTCCTCGACCGTCGCTGGATCCACCTTGGGGTTGCGCGCCATCAACTTCCGGATGACCTCGCCTGCCAGCTCATCCGGGCGCCGGTTGGCAAGGGAACCCTTCTTTGCGCGACCAACCGCGCTTCGAACCGCATCTACGACAACAATCTTACCCATGTCTCTACTCCTGATTCCCTGTTGGCTCGTGCGTTTCGGGTGGGCCTAGTTCCTCAAAGGCTTGTTGGTGGTGAGCATGTGCTGCATGCGCTCCTGGCTCTTCTGCTCGCCACAGAGACTGATGAACGCCTCTCGCTCGAGCTCGAGCATCTGCTCTTCGGTGACCTCGTGGGATGCGCCCGACGGGCCCCCACAAAGCACCGTCGCGACCTTGCGCGCGATCAGTGCGTCGTGCTCGCTCGCGTAGCCTCCGGCCTGCAGCGAGTCGATCATCATGTCGAGCGTGGCCATGCCGCTTTCACCTGGGAGGCGGTACGCGCGTCGCACGGGTGGGTGGTAGCCGGCCTCGGCCATGCCGATCGCGCGGGCCTTGGCCTCGGTGAGAAGTCGCGCCTTGTCGAACGAGATGCCGTCCGACTTGCGGAAATAACCGAACTCACGCGCCTCACCGGCGCCCGTCGCCACTCGCGCCATGGCGATGTTCTGGAAGGTGCGCGAGACGAAGGGCAGGGTGTCGACGTCGGTGTCGGCGGGAATCCCCTCGAGTGCGCGCCACAGCATGTTCATGTTGCCCGCGCCGCCCGGCAGAAGCCCCACACCGACCTCGACGAGGCCCACGTAGGTCTCCGAAGCCGCCTGCACGGCGTCTGCCCCCATGCACACTTCGAACCCGCCGCCGACCGTCATTCCGAAGGGTGCCGCCACCACGGGGATGGTCGAGTACTTCGTCCGTTGCAGGGCGCCTTGCAGCCCGCTGATCGTCGTTCGGAGCTGGTCCCAGGCTTTTTGCTGCGCCGCCATGACGACCGCAAAGAGGTTGGCGCCGACGCAGAAGTGGTCGCCTTCATTGTAGATGACCAACGCGCGGAAATCCCGCTCCGCGATCTCGGTCGCCTCGCTGAGCCCCTCGACGACGGTGTCGTCGATGCTGTTGGCCTTGGTCGTGAAGGTCAGTCCCAGCACACCGTCGCCAAGGTCCCAAGCCTCGGTGCCGCGGTTACTGAAGACCGGCGCCTCACCCTGTCGCATGATCGTCAGGGTTGCGTTGCGCGGGTCGATGTCCCGGGCCTCGTACTCGCCCGTGATGAGGTTGAATACCCGGCCGTCGTCCGTGTAGAAGCTCTCGGCGCCCGACTTTGCCATCTTGTCGATCGAGGCGGGAAGTGAGAGGCCGTCCGCCTTCATGCGATCGTAGGCTGTCTTGAAGCCGATCGCGTCCCAGGTCTCGAACGGGCCGAGGTCCCAGTTATAGCCCCACTTCATCGCGTTATCGATGGCTTCGACGTCGTCGGTGATCTCGCCGATCTGAGTGGCCGAGTAGGCGAGGGTGCGCGACAGCCCGTTCCAGGCGAATTTGCCTGCCGGGCCGTCGTTCGCGACGAGCGCCTTCACGCGATCCGCCGCCGAGCCCTTCAGGCTCTTGCAGAATTTCTTGATGTCCGGGTCGCCCGCTTTGGGACGGTACTCGAGCTTGACCGGGTCGAAGGTCTGAATGCCTTCCTTGGTGCGCTTGTAGAAGCCGCCTCGGGTCTTGTTGCCGAGGATCTTTTGCTCCACCATCTCGACCAAGAACTGTGGCGGCTTGAAGACATCCCGCTCCGGGTCGTCGACCAGCGCCTCGTAGCAGTTGTCCGAGACGTGCTTGAACGTGTCGAGCCCTACCATGTCGGCGGTGCGGAAGCTGGCGCTCTTTGGGTGCCCCATCGGTGGTCCGGTGATCGCGTCGACGTCCTCGGGGGTCAGGCCGGCATCGAGCATGTCGTTCATCGTGAGGGACATCGAGTAGCAACCGATGCGGTTGCCGACGAAGTTGGGCGTGTCCTTGCCGACGACGATACCCTTGCCAAGTTGATCTTCACCGAAGACCTTCATGCGCTCCATGGTCGCCGGGTCCGTCTCCTCGCCGGCGACGAGCTCCAGGAGCTTCATGTACCGAACCGGGTTGAAGAAGTGCATCACCAGGAAGTTCTTGCGGAACGAATCGCCGCGCCCCTGGAGCATGTCCGCGATCCGAAGGCCGGAGGTGTTCGATGCGACGACGGTTCCCTCGTCGAGCGTGTTTTCCAGCTTCTCGAAGAGGCTACGCTTGATGTCGACGTTCTCGATGATCGCTTCGATGACGAGATCGCAACCCTTGAGCAGCTCGATGTCATCCTCTAGGTTGCCGATAATGACGCGTTTCGCATAGTTCGGATGGAAGAAGGCTGCGGGCTTCGCCTTGAGCGCGCCCTTCAAGCCGCCCGCGGCGAACTGATTCCGCTTGGCAGGGTTCTTCTTCTCTTCATCGCTCAGCCCCGGGGGCACGATGTCGAGCATCACCACGTCGACTCCGGCGTTGGCGAAGTGCGCCATGATGCCGCTGCCCATCACACCTGCTCCGATGACACCTGCTCGCCGTACTGGTTTCGTCATACTTCTCTCCTGAGGTTCGAGCGGATGAACCTTCCGCAAGACGCGCTCGAAAGCAAGCCGTTACATGGATCGCCCGGTTTGCTCGTTTATTGGTAAGGAGTTGCCGACAGAGCTGCGACCAATTCGTCATGGATGACGCCGTTGCTCGCGATCGCGCCACCGTCGTAGATCGTCTCTCGTCCCTGGAGAGAGGTGAATGTCCCACCCGCCTCGCGGATCAAGATCGCGGGCGCACAGACATCATAGGGCTGCACCCCTGGGTCGACCATCGCGTCCGAGCGGCCGAGGAGGACTTGCCGGTAACCGTCGAAATCGGGACATCCACGCGCCATGTCGCACGCGCCCGCTAGCCGAACGAGGGCGTCCCCGACGCCCGTCAGCGTGAACTGTTGGAGGCCGCCATGGCACACGTCGGCGTCTGCGAGAGGCCCCAGCTTCGAAACCCGCACCGCCTTGCCGTTGTGTGTCGTGCCGCCTCCCTGCACTGCCGAGAATAGGTCCCCCGCGGCTGGCATGTATGCGATGCCGGCGACCGGCACGCCGTCCGATTCGATCCCGACGAGCACCGACCAGGTCGGAAACCCTCGAACGAAGGCACGCGTGCCGTCGATGGGATCAACGATGAACCGAAGGCCAGGGTTGTCTCCCTTTCGGCCGGTTTCCTCTCCAAAGAATTCCGCTTCGGGGAATTGTGTAAACACGTACTCGCGAATCGCTTTCTCCGCTTCGAGATCGGCGACGGTGACAGGACTCCGGTCGGGCTTCTTGTCTGGTACGACGCCCTGGCGGAAATGTTTCATCGCCGTGTCGCCGACCCGGACCACGAGATCTTCGAGCGCGCGTATTGCGCGGGGCCCACCAATACGATCGATGTCGAACTCGATGCTCATGCACGGAGCATGACCTGTCTCGCGCGCCGCGTGAAGTCGCGATGTGACGCGTCCCTTGCACCGTTTCCGATTGACGCGTGCCGCATCTGTCCCCACGATGGCTGCATGGGGCAGGGGGGCTCGATCGTTCCATTCGCCGGCTGGCGCCGGATGCGGTTGATGGGGGAGTCCCCCCTTCGGCAGGTGCTTCGATCCGTCGGCGACCGTGTCGTCCGGATCGCCGAGGACGTGGTCGGTCAAGACATCGACGCGCGCATCGCCGGAATCAAGACCCACCTCAACGAGGTCGGCCACGATCCGTTCGGCTTCGATCCAGAGACGAGCCGGTACGCGCTCGCGATGGCGGCCCTCCTGCACCGCCGCTACTTCCGAACGCAGGTCTTCGGCATCAACCGGGTCCCGCAGGGCAGGGTCCTCATCGTGGCGAACCACTCCGGCCAGTTGCCCCTCGATGCGGTGATGATCGGCAGCGCTATGATGCTGGACGCTGACCCGCCTCGCTTCCCGCGGAGCATGGTCGAGACGTGGACGGCCGAGCTGCCCTTCATTTCGACGCTCTACCCGAGGCTTGGCCAGGTCGTCGGCTCCCCGGAGAACGCTCGGCGCCTCCTTCAGCAGGAGGAAAGTCTGATCGTCTTCCCGGAGGGCGCTCGGGGCATCAGCAAAACCTACGACCAACGCTACCAGCTTACGGACTTCGGCCTCGGTTTCGTGCGGCTCGCGCTCGAGACGGGCACGCCGATTGTGCCTGTTGCCGTCATTGGCGGCGAGGAGCAGTACCCGTCCATCGCGGACTTCAAGCCCCTCGCGCGCCTGTTGAAGATGCCCTCGTTTCCCGTGATGCCGCAGATGCTTTTCGGCATGATCGCCCCCCTGCCGACGAAGTACCGTCTTTACTTCGGAGAGCCCTTCCGATTCAGCGGAGATCCGGACGACGATGATTCTGCAATCGAAGAGAAAGTCTGGCTCGTGAAGAGCACGATCCAGAGCATGGTGAACCGGGGCCTGCGTGAGCGTAAGGGCGTGTTCGTCTGATGCCCAATATCCAAACCTCGCGCCGTCACAAGCCCAGTGCGCGCCGGGGGCGTGAGCCCGCGCAAGAGCGTCCGTCGGCTAGGGCACCGGTCGCCCGCGGCGTGTTCGGGCACGCGAACGAGTTACCGCCTCAGGTGGAGCAGGCGCCGCAGCCGGAGCCGACCACCGGGACCCGGTCCAAGCCCGCCCTCGAAGGCTCGGTGCTGGTCACCGGGGTGTGCGGGCGCCTTGGCAAGCTCCTCGCGCGAGAGCTTCATCGGACCGACCAGGTCGTCGGAGTAGATCGGCGCCCGTTCGCGGACCGGCCCAAGGACATCGTCCATCACCAGGTCGACATGCGCCGCAAGAAAATGAAAGACATCTTCCGCGCCCGAAACATCCGCGCCGTCGTGCACCTGGGCATCCTTCATGACCGGCGGCGCAGCGATCGTGATCGGCACACCTGGAACATCGTCGCCTTCCAAAAGCTGCTCGACTACATGTCCCAGTACGAGGTGCCGAAGCTCGTCGTGCTTTCGGGGGCCAACGTGTACGGCCCGCAGGCCAACAATCCCCAGTTCCTTTCCGAAGACGCGCCGCTGCTCGGTGCCCAGCACTTTGGTGGCATGCGCGACCTGGTTGAGCTCGACATGCTCGCCCAAGGGTTCTTCTGGAAACATCCCGACACCGAGACCGTGGTGCTTCGGCCGTGTCACATCGTGGGCCGCGTCCACAATGCGGCTAGCAACTACTTGAGGCTCGATCGTCCGGTCATGGTGATGGGCTTCGACCCGATGATGCAGGTCGTCCACGAGAAGGACGTCGTTCGCGCGATTCAGCTCGCGCTCCGGCCGGGGGTGCGGGGCATCTTCAACATCCGTGGGCCCGGCGAGATGCCGCTGTCGCATTTGATCCGCCGAGCCGGAGGCCGGCCCCGCCTGGTGCCCTCGCCACTGGCGAAAGTTGCGCTCGACCAGCTGTGGAAGCTCCGCCTCAGCTCGTTCCCCTCACAGGAGCTCGACCATCTGCGCTACGTCTGCATGGTGGACGACTCGCGGGCCCGCACCGAGTTGGGGTACGAGCCCGCGCATTCGATCGACCGTGTCCTCAAGGACGTCCGGCGGTTGCGCTACCAGATGGGATAGGCTGGGTCAGGTCAACCCGAGCCGGTCTAACGGCACTGGCCGTCGATGCAGTCTTCTGGGTCGGGGCAGTCGCTTCGGACGCGGCAGTCGCTGAGCACTTCGCTCTCGGCGTAGCAGAGGCTATCGGGTCCACAGAGCGGAACCTGGCCGTCGTGCGAGGCACAGATCGCATCCGGTTCGGACGCGGTGATGTCGCACTCGGTGCGGCACATCCCTTCGACGCAAATGCTACCGTTGCAGTCCGCGTCCGTGCGGCAGAAAGGCGAGGGCGCTTGGGGGTCGGGGCTGGTGCGCGGCCTGCAGAATCCTTGTGGGTCGCACACCTCGGTGTCGGCGGCGCAGCCTTCGTCGCAGCGCCGTAGGCAGGTTCCCTCCACACAGTTGGTGGCTAGGTCCAGGCATTCGCTGCTGTCGATGCACTCTCCGATAATCGGCTGGCACAAACTGTCCTCGCAGGCTGTGCCGCTGGGGCAGGACGTGTCCGGGCCACAGAGCAGTCGGCAGCGATTGTTGGCGCAGGTGAAACCGGCAGAGCACTGGAAGTCGAACTGGCAGGTGTCGACGACTGCGGTGCACAGGTTCTCGATGCAGAGCGCAACGCCGGGGCAATCGCCGTCCGCGAGGCAGGTGCCCTCCGTTTCGGGCCGGCAGCTATCTCGGAAGTCGCACTCGAACCCGGAGGAGCACTCGCCATCGGCTCGGCATTCAGCGATAGCGGGGATGTAGCATCCGCCATCATACGGGTCGCAGTAGCTCCCGACCGGGCAATCCCCGTCCGTCAGGCAGATCCCAAAGTCATAGGCGAAACAACTGTTTGTCCCGGGATCGCAGAACGCGTCCAAAGGACAGTCGAAGTCGCTCTGACATGAGACTGGGACTTCGCGCTGGACGGGGCTCGGCCCGTAGATGGGGCATCCGGCGAGAAGCAGCAAGACAGGAAGAAGGGAGATCACGCGTGAATGGGCCATGTGCGTCGGACGCCTGGGCCCCGGATGTATTCAAGCCAGGC
>CBDURI010000119.1:0-7854 GCA_965369435.1 uncultured bacterium | reverse complement strand
GAACGAGTCTTCTTCGTTCGTGTTCTCGAGGAAGACGTTCGAGTCGTAGCCACCTTCGAGAGAGAGCCCTGGGTGCAAGACCAGCCGTCCCACTTGGAAGCCGGGGCCCTCTTTCGATGCACGGTCGGCGCTAAAGCCCTGCGCGCTCGCGGTCAGTGACGACCACGCGGCGCTGAAGACGGCCACCAAAGCCAGAGCAAGCCCTAACTTCGAGCAGTAGCGCATGATCCCTCGTTCCCCCCGCGCATGCCAAACCCACTCCGCCAGTTAGCTCACACCGCTCACGGGCGGTGGGATGTATGGGACCGGCCAGTCCGGCACGCCTGTGATCACGGCCGGGTTCTCGTCGGGGGCGAACAGGTCGACCTCCTCGCGGACCTCGGTGTCCCCAGTATCGAACAGATCCTGACCCACACACTGGTTCGCAGCCTGTGCCAGCATCTTGAACTTCTGAGAGAGAACGCCGATCACGGTGAACTCATGATTGCTGCGACCCGTGTCCCCCTCGGAGATGGCCTCGTTCAATGCGGCTTCCCGCCGCTTGATGTTCTGGAGGTTGGCGTTGCATTGGCTGAGTTTGTCGTCCAGGCAGGTCGCGCGGATGATGTCCTTGTCTCGCTTTGCGCTCTGAAGTGCCTGCGACTGGGCGCTGCAGCCCGCCGACGCGTTGGCCACGGCCGCCTCTGCAGCCTTGGCTTGTGCGGCGGGCGACAACGCTTGCTTCTCAGTGGCCGGCCCCATCGGCTCGATCTTGATGACGTCGACCGTCGAATCGCCGCCCTCCTGAGCTACCGCATAGCCCAAGCTCCCGCCGACCGTTAAAGCGGCAAAAAGTACGTGTCCTGCGGGCCCCATTCGTCTAAACATCAACGATCCCCTAAACTTGCGGCGATTATACGCCGAGCCAATCTCGTGTCAATGGATGCACAATACAGTTAAGCAGGAATAGTATGGTTTCGTCGAAGCTAATTTTGTGGTTGGAAAACAAAGGGATAACGGAAGGTGACGCTGCCGCCGTCCGGCCCCGGGTTGAAGCGGAAGCGGCTGATCGCCCTCGTCACACAGTCCGCGACGGCCGCGCTGCCGGTCGTATTCTCACTCGCCCTGGCGTCGGTCACGTTGCCCCGTTCCTGGATGGTGAAGGTGACGGTCACCTTCCCGGCCAGGCTTGGGTTCTTGCGAAGTTCGGACTCGTAGCAGCGGGTGATCGACTTCAAACGCTGTTTGATCTGTCGCTGCACGAGCGCCGAGTCGAACTCACCACTGCCACCGACGTCGCCTCCGCGGTTGAGACCGACATTTCCTCGGACGTCACGCTCTTTGACGGCCTGGCCTTCTTTGGCAGCCTTGCCGGCGCCCTTGCTCTTCTTGAGCGAGCCGAGGCCCGCCTTTTGCCCGCTGCCTCCGCCGCTACGTGTGCGCAGCGTCCCTGCCTCGCTCTTGGTTGCCACCCCGACACCTGAAGCCAGCGCCAAGACGTCGGCTGCGTTGCCCGTGACGGCGCCTCCAGCGAGGACGTCACCGAGCGCGCCGCCCTCGCCGCCGAGGGCACCGAGCAGCATGGCTTCCGCTTGTGCAGCAGCCTCCTGCACGATGCGTGCACGGCCTGCAGCGGCTTCGGCGGGCTCGGCTCCGCCCGCTGGTTCCTTCTCCTTGGCCTGGACGGGTCGTTTGTCCGGAGCCTTGGTCTCGGTTTTCTCTTCTTCACCCTCGCCGACTTCGATCTCTTCTTCGACCGCAGGCGGCTCGATCGGCGCTTCGAAGATCAGCCGTGCCAGCCTCTCGGGCACCTCTTGGGCTCCCGTGTCGACTTCCCAGTCGGAGTTCTCCATGTAGATGATGAATCCGAAGAAGACCATGTACGAGAAGATCACCCAGGTGGTGAATGTCCAGTCGATGTTCTTGACGAATCCTCGCTGCACGGCGGCTGGGAGCTGGGGCTTCGGCGTGATCGGCGGGGCCGAGACAAACTCGAAGAAGACCGTGAAATCCCCCATGCGAATGTTGCCCCGCGACGTATCGGCGAGCTTGATCTGATAGTGGGTTCCGGCGTTTCGGGCCGCGCCGGTTTCGCGCAGATGCTCCAGTTTTTGCACGCCGCCGGGCAGTGCGACCTTCCCGGTCATGTCTCCCGTGAAATTCAGGATGTAGTCGTCACCCACGAGCTGGAAGAGCTCGAAACGCGACTCGAGCTTGGCCGGCAGAGTCCCCGACTTGATGATGAGGTGGTTCTTCGCCGCGGTGCCGATAGAAACCGTTTCGCGTCGCCGGATGATGCGCTCCTCGACGATCTTCTTCTCCCGAAAGAGGCCGATCCGCAGGACCTTGGGGCCCGAGTGCTTCATCGGGACCGCCTGCATTTCCATCGTCATGGCGCCAGGACGCGGTCTCTGGCTAGGAGTCTGCGGTTGCGCCATTAGAAGGGTTCCTTCTGAACGCTGCGAAGAATGTCGCGGAGGAAGCTCGTGCGAAGCTCGAGCACTTCATAGCCCAAGTTGGATCGGTTGAGGATGTAAAACGCGTTGGGTTTTTGGACGCGGCCCTCGATGACGATTTCTTCGAGCTGGATGACTCGCGGTTGGCGTCTCTTGGCGTCTTGCGCAAGCGTTGCGTTCGTCGCTAGGGCGACGAGAAGCAGTGCGAGCCATACGATCGAAGCCCAGCGTTTCATGACGTGCCTCCCTGTTCGCGCTCGATCCGGCGCCGCGCTCGTTTGATCATTCGATCTAGGTTGCGAAGATACTCTTCCGACTGGTCGTCCTTGGCTAGGCGGGGCCCCATTTCACCGCGATAGGTCTTGAACTCGTTGACTGCCTTCTCAAAGGCGGTGAGCTCGTCGAGGCCGGGAAAGTCGCCTGCAGCAGTGAGGAACAGCAAGCCCAAGCCATAGTGTGCTTCGGGCAAATCCGACCGCAGGTCGAGGGCTTGTCGGTAGGCACGCTGGGCGTCGGTCCATCGGCGGGTGGCCCGGTAGGCATCACCCAGATTGACGTGAACCTCGGGAAGCGTCGGAACGAGACGCTCGGCGGCCTGGAAGTGGGACAGCGCGGCGGGATAGTTGCCGCCTGCGAGCAGTTGTATGCCCAGCGCCATGCGGGCCTCCGCGTAATTGGGGCGCAGTTGAATGGCTCGCTCGTACGCGGCCATAGCCTCCCGGAGCTGCCCGGGCTCGGCGGCAAGCCTCTCGCCTTGCAGGAAGTGCAGCTCGGCCACGTTGCGGTCCACCTCCATCGCTTGCGCGAGGATCGAGTCCGCGAGCTCATCCCTCCCCTGCGCTCGGCTAGCCTTCACCAGCGCGATCAGCGCTGGCACGAACCGTTCGTCACACTTGAGCGCACGTCTCGCGGCCATCCAAGCCTCGTCGAGCCGTTTCGCGTCCACCAACACCTCGGCGTAGAGCGCCTGCATTTCGAGGTTGGCGCGATACTCGTTGGCGAGCGGCTCGACCGTCGCCACCGCGGCCCGCACTTGGTTTTGGCGAATCTGAATTGTCGAGATGCCACGTGCGGCCGGCTCGTAGTCGGCAACCACTCGCAACGCGCGGCGATAGTAGTTCATCGCATCCTCTTGGTCGCCACTTCGGTCGGCAAGAACGCCTAGATTGTACAGCGCGGGGTACGCGTTGGGGTCTTTCTTGAGAGCTGCTTGGAAGCTCGTTTCGGCGGCGGCGATGTTGTTGGTCGAGGCGTAGCGCACGCCGTCATCGAAGGCCTTCCGAGCTTTGGAGGACATCGATGGGTGGGCTTCCCGGCGGCACTGCTCGGCGCGGGTCGCCCCCCAGGCCCCCTCCGCCGCCGATGGCGCTGCGGTTTCCAACGAGGTGTCTCCGGCCTCGGGGGCCGCCCCCTCACCGCCCGACGTGGATTCTGGCGCAGTCGTACCGGACGACTTGCCGGCGCAGCCGTACGTAGCGAAGACCATCGCTCCAATCCACAGCAGTGTCGGGACCCCCGGGCGCATCACTTCTTCTCCCCGGTGATAGCAGGCGGGGCGATCCCTGGTCGAATCTCTAGCGGCCTGCCTCTCGGAGACCGGGCGAACTCGCCAGGCACATATCCTTGGAAGGTGGCGTCACGGGCCTGCGCCTCCGCGATGCATTCCGCGATGCGCTCGTCGCCATAGGCTTGAAGCCGGTCGATCGCGATACGGGTGTACTGGTCGTCGAAGCTTCCGGCACGCCCCGCACGGGCCGCCAACGCGTAGCGCGCGACCGCGAAGCACTCGACGGGTCGCACCTTGTTGTCGAGCACCTGCCGCACCTTGTCCTCGAAGTCGAATTGGTACTCCTCGCGCTCGTCTTGGCCGGCCTGTCGGAGCACCTTTTTCAGATCCAACGGCATCACGACCGGGGTGTTCAGAATCGAACGAGCCAGGATCTCGTAGGCCCGCCCCTGGCGCACGTACGCCGCGATGGTCCAGCGCGGGCGCCGATACGGGAATACCGGTTCGTATCCGTCGGCGATCGACTGAGCTTGACTGCCACCGCTGCCGATCTGTTTCGTGATGGCTTTGATGTAGGCCTCGATCGTCTTCGGCTTACCTGGCTTGATCTGGAAGCTCTCGAAGGCGGCAAGCTTGCCGTCCACCAGGATGAAGCGAGCCTCGGCGGCGTACCCGGCCGCGATCGAGCCGGCGGGCTGGCCTGTCCGCTCGTACGATGACGTCACGTCCTTGAGCGCAGTGCGGTAGTCACGGATGCGTCCCCGCGCCTTCCAGGACTGCGCGATCGACCAGTAGGCTCGCACGACCAACTCTCCGGCCTCGCCATCGTTGCCGTAGACCTTGATGAACGCGCGCATGCCGGTGATCGCCTGGGGGTAGCGCTCCTGCTTGTAGGCCATCTCGGCGATTCGGTAGAGCGCGTTCCGTTTCGTCTCGGAGTCCCCGACGCTGTTGTAGACGCGGCGGTAGTATCGCGTCGCTTCGGCGTACCGTTGGAGTTGCTCGAGCAGGATCGCCGAGTTCACGAGCCCGTCGTCGCGCTTGCTTTGGACTTCTGGGTCCGTCGATTTCGCGAAGCGCGTCGAGTCGGCGAGGACGCGATAATTCTCCACGGCGCGGTCGAAGTCGAAGTTGCGGCTTGCGGTGTAGGCGAGCTTGAAGTGAGCGTTCGCCAGGATGGCATCAAGGCTCTGCTGCTCCTCTGCGTCCTCCGCTCGACGCGGTCCGACCTCGTCGATGATGCGCTGGTAAAGCTGGCCTGCCGAGTCGAAGCGGTTAGTCGCTTCGAGCGCGAGCGCGGCGTATTCGAGTGCGACGGGGGCCTGCCGGTCGCCGGGGTTGCTATTGACCGCGGCCAGCAGCATCGTGGCCGACTGCTCGTAGAGAAGCCGCTGCTCGGTCCCAGCGGCTTGTCCGGCGCGCTTGTAGACGTCGAGTGCGTCCTGGTAGACCAGCGCGTTGAGGTCCGCGCCGGCACGGCAAATTGGCTTGTCACGGTTGCTTGGTTTGCTGCAGTCGATCTTGTCGGCGCGCGCCGAGAACGTGCAGCCCCGCTCCTGGATATCGGTTGCCAGGCGCCGAATCTCTTCAGAGTCGTCCGTCGCCATGGCCATCGCGCGCAGATTCTCCCAGGCGATTTGACCTGTCGCATCGGCTTCGGGACCTGAGCACCGCTCCTCGTAGATGCGTGTGAATCGGGAGTCCGCCTGCGGCCAGAAGCCGTACCAGTAGAGCAGCAACGCGTTGTTGTAGTCGTAGGCCGCACGCACGCCTTCCGTGTCTTGGCTGGGTCGCACGCGCGTGAGGTAAATCTCCCTGGCTCGGGCGAGCCGCTGCACCGTTTCGGGCATCGCGACGGGATGGATCGATGGGGGCGTACCCGTCGGAACCGGGGGCTCGCTGCGGATGAGCAAACGTCCCTCTTCGACGTCGCGATCGGCGATGCGGTTCACAGACTCCACGACTCGCCGCGCGGACTCGGCGAGGTAGGTGTCATCCACGTTCGAGTCCCGAACTTCGGCGTACTCCGTTGCTGCCTGCTCGTAGTTCTTCGACCAATACAGGGCGTCGGCGAGGTTGTAGTGCAACTCGTAGCCCTGCGGGTTGTTCGGGTAGCGCTCGAGGTATTCGCGGTATGCGGTGGCAGCTAGCTGGTACTCGACCCTGGAGTCACGACAGAGTCTGACGTTGCGGTCCTGCACGCACTGCTGGCGCAGTCGTTGTGCCCGTTGGTGGTGGTGGATCGCGGTGACGATGAGCGCGTTCTCCGCCAGCTGCTCGGCGTTTCGCTGCTCCGTTGGACGATCCATGTTTGCGTTCCACCACTGACTACCCTGCACGTATTGGGTGAGCTCCGAGCGTGCAACGATCGCTCTCTCGAACTCGTTATGCATCTGGTGGGCGACCGCGATGTCGTTGAGAATCGCGGGGGTGCGATGGTGGTTCGGCCACTTCGTGATCGCCAGTCGCCAGGCAGCGATGGCCTCCACGTACTTCGCTTCGTCGAAGTAGACCTGTCCAAGCTGGAAGTAGACCTCGGGCGTCCAGGGTCGCTGCTGCGGGATCAGAGCGGCATCCTGGATGCGCTCGAGGCCGGTTGGCTGACCCTCGATCGGGTCGGCAACCTGATTTTCGTTCCAGTCGTCGTACGCGAAAGCGATACCGAGGTACTCGATCGCTTCGGGTCGAAGCTCGGAGCCTGCCCTGCCGGTCTTGCTCCGCGTGTCGTCCGACCACTGGACCAACCTGCCGAAATGCCGGATCGCCTCGGGGTAACGGCTCGCACGGTAGTATGCCCAGGCGACTTTGTAGAGGGCGAGATTGTAGTTGCGGTCGTCGGCGTTTTCGAGGATGCGGCCATACGCCGCGATCGACAGGTCGAGCGAGTTCCGGCCCCCGAAATCGTCAAAGTGGTATTCGCCGACCCGGAACCAGGTCTCGCTGACGAAGCGCGCCTCCGGTGTGATCGGTTGACAGCTCTCGTACGGGTTGACGAACGGGCCACCGGCCGGTGCGTCGAGGGGCCGACCGTCTAGCGTCAAGGCCGGGTACCTGGCCTGTGCCGCCAGCGAAGCGTTTGGCGGTGGGGGTCGCCAGTCCGGGTCGTAGTCGTACTTGTTCGAGCATACGAGCGCGAGCCATGCCGCGACGGCTTCCTCGGGGCGCCCCATCTCGTTCAGGGTGTACCCGATCAGATAATACACTCCGTCAGAGCGCTCGTAGGCCGGAAAAGCGCGCGCCAGGGTCTTGTACAGGACGACCGTCGGCGTGAAGTCGGGCGATGTCGGAAGGTTGTCTTCGGCGGTGAGGTCACCGGCCTCACGAGCGACCTGCGCATCGTCGTAGAGCTTCTGGAAGTCGAGGGCGCTTCGCTCGAAATAAAGCTCGCCCAAGCGAAACATGGCGTCCGGGGTGTACTTCGCGTGCTCCGGGTAGCGGCGGATGAACTCTTCGAAGATTCGAATCGCAGTTTCACGGGCCTCGTCGAACGCTCGCTCCTCTGTTTCGAGCTGCTCGCCATACCAGCGGTCGCGCTCGCGGCGCTGTTGGAGGTACTCGCGCCGCACCAGCGACGTGACCGTCGAGCGGAAGGCTTCGCCGCTTTCGATGAATCGATCGACCTCCTCTTCGAGTTGCCTCAGTGCTTCGAGTTGTTGGGCGGTCGGGGGCGGCCTTTGGTCGACGATGCGTTGGTCGGTGTCCTGGAGGAATGGCGGCAATGTGACGTCGGTTGCGCCTTCCCAGGGCGTCGCATCGTCCGCCTCCTGCGCGGTCGCGGGAACGCTGGGGCCCCATGCCGCGAAGCACATCGCTAGCAAAGATTGTGAGAGGGCCTTGCGACGTCGGCTCATGGCGCGCCCTCGCCGCCCGGGTTCTCGTCCATCACGTCGCGGAACTCGTCATCGAGGGCCT
>CBDURI010000118.1:0-7974 GCA_965369435.1 uncultured bacterium | reverse complement strand
AGGGACTGACGGCTCTTCGGCGTCAGCGCAACGATGCGCTTCACGTCGCGGACAAACCCCATGTCGAGCAGCCGGTCGGCCTCATCGAGCACGAGCACCGATACTTCCGAAAGGTCGACGTGCCGTTGACCCGCCAGGTCCAGAAGGCGACCGGGGGTTGCGACGAGCACGTCGAGACCCTGGGCCAGGCCCTTGATCTGAGGATTCGCACTGACGCCACCAATGATGAAGGCGTGGCGCAGTTTGGTGTATCGCCCGATGGACGTTAGCTCCTCGTGAATCTGTAGGGCCAACTCACGCGTCGGCGCGAGTATGAGCGCCCGCGGTCGGCGGGGCTTGGGCCGCAAGTTCTCGTCGTCCAGTCGCTGCAGCAAAGGCAGCGCGAATGCGGCGGTCTTGCCGGTCCCGGTCTGGGCAACGCCCAGGAGGTCCTTCCCCTGCAGCAACTGGGGTATGGCCTGAAGTTGGATGGGCGTGGGCTGTGTGTAGCCCTTGTCCCCCAGGGCGCGGCGGAATGCTCCGCCGACCCCGAGGGATTCAAAGTCGTTGCTCACGCGTGAATTACCAGCGTCCGCCGCCGCCGCCGCCGCCTGAACCGCCACGGTCGTTGCGGGGACGATCGTTGGCCGTATCGACCCGGATGGTGCGACCGTCCAGCGTGGAGCCGTTGAGCTCCTCGACCGCACGGCCCGCGCTGCCCTCGTCCTCATACGTCACGAAGCCGAAGCCCCGCGATCGACCGGTTTCCCGATCGGTGATCACTTTGGCCTCGGCCACATTGCCACAAGCCTCGAAAGCCTGCTGAAGCTCGCTGTCGGTCGTGTTCCAGCTGAGGCCACCTACGAATAGTTTCTTGCTCATTGTCTTTTTCTCTCATCTATCTGCGAAGCATCACGTCCGGAGCTCTCCCCGTACGCCTGCTTCGCGTCTTCTTGCCGATGTCTTCTACGAACCCTGCGCAACGTTGTTTCGTGTCACGGTGCGGGTCTGATAGGAACAGGTCGGCAGCGTGCCAGCAGCCCACGGTGAGCCACCGCGCCCCTGATGGGCGATGCCGGCACGGTAGCAGCTGGGTTGGGGTTGTCCAGAAGGGGGCGGGTCCGCATCTATCGGCGACGTTTTCGACGTTTCCGGGGCGGGCGGGAATCGGACCCGAGGTAGCGATCCTCAGCAATTCCATAGCTTTCGAGGACCCGCTCGGTAGCGGCACGCGCAGCCGCTCGGTCGAGGGTGATCAGGTGGCCGTCCTCCATGAGCACGCGAAGCCAGCGTCCCTCAGCACGATCGATGATCTGCGCCAAATGGGTCATGTCGCGTGGCACAACCCCATTGACGAGACGAACGACCTCGTCTTCCCAGCTCTGGTATCCACGGTTGACTGAATCGGGCAGGACACGCTGGAGCACGATCACCTCTCGGCGCTCCTTGGTGACGCCGTGGTTCCACGGCACGCTGACGAGATTCGGTGGCGGGCGGCGAAAGTAGTCGAAGTAGTCCGCGCTGAGTGGCTGGAATACCAGCCCCGCGAACACCAAGTAACGTGGCAGCTCGGTCGTTCGTCGGCCGGGGACCAGGGGCGTATGCGCGCGCAGTTGAATCGTCTTGGTGAGCCTTTGACCGTCGCGCAGGATCGACACGGTGACGCGCTCGCCGATCTGGCGGCTCTGGTAGATCATCGAGTAGTGAACCCGCCCAATCGCCGGCGACGCGACGGTCAGGTCATTAGCAATCGGGCGGCCGTCGATGGCAAGCAGCACATCCCGCGGCCTCAGCTTGCCGTATGCGGGCCCGCCGTAATCGACTCGGATGACGAGGGCGCCCGTCTGCCCCGAACGCATGCCCGCGGCCACGCGCTGCGGTTCGCTCTCCATGTTCTGCAGCCGAGCTCCCAGGCGCGGAAAACCGTCGTAGTGCCCGTCCTCGATGTCTTCGAGGAAATGACGAACGACTGGGGCGGGGACCATGTAGCCCACGTTCTCGGCCTCCTCGAGCGTCTGCATCGCGATGCCGACGATGACTTCGCCGCTGATCACAGGGCCTCCGCTGTTGCCCGCATTGATCGCCGCGTCGATCTGCGTCGAAAGCAGGCGTCGGCCCGACTGCGAGTAGGAGTCGACCTCGATGCGCGAGACGATGCCCGATGTGATCGAAAGGGTCCGTCCTCCTTCGGGAAAACCCCACACCTGTACCGCTTGTTGGAGCTTGGGCATCTGACCGAGTGGAATCGGACGCGTACCTTGGAAGAAGCGGCTATCTTGGACCTCGACCAAGGCGAGGTCGGCGTCGTGGCTGATGAAGACGACTCTCGCGGGAAACCGTTCACTGGCGTCCGCGCGCTTCACTTCGATCCCCACGGCGTACTCGACCACGTGCGCGTTCGTCAGAATTCGATTGCCGTCGATGATGACGCCCGAGCCGCCATACAGCGAGGCGCCCTCGGTCTGCCACGGCATCGTCATGTCGGGGGGATCGGAGTGGACAAAGAACTGCACGACGCTCGAGATCGTGGATGGTTGTTGAGCGTAACCCGTAGGCGGCAGGGTGCCCCAGAGTGTAAGGGTGAGCGCCACGACGAGCGTGGAGGTGTTTGCCGTCATCGCGACAGATTGTCGAGGATTCACGCCGAGCGGGTCAAGCGAACGGCCCCAGACCGATCAAAGCGATCAATGAGACCCGAAGACGGCCGCAAAGATGATCGGCTGCAGCTCGCTGCCTCGGGCACGCTCGCTCGTGCCCAAATCCGAGCTCAAACCAACTACGACGAAAAGCAACAGAAATAGAAGCCCGTACCGCATGCCGACCCCCTTTTGGTGGTGCCTGAACGGCTCGATCTATCAGCCGGATGATCTCACCTTCCGAGGCCTGCGTAAAGGATCCGTCAGACCTCCGAATTGCAGCTCAAAAGCGTGGTAGGGACCGTGGAATGAGAATCGACACCTTCAACGGGGAGACCAACTGGGCCGCGCTTGCGGCGGCCGGGCAGCAGGCGGAGACCTACGGATTTGATGGGTTTGCCATTCCGGAGATCACCGGCGATCCGTTGATTCATGCGGCGATGGTGGCAAACGCGACCGAGCGGATTCAGGTGCGGACGGCGATCGCAGTGGCGTTTCCGCGGAGCCCCATGGTGCTCGCGAGCCAAGCGTGGTCGATTCACGTCAACTCGGGGGGACGGTTTGCCATGGGCCTGGGCACACAGGTCAGAGGGCACAACGAGCGGCGGTTCAGTACCCCGTGGAAGGCGCCGCGGAGCCGGATGATCGAGTACGTGAAAGCGCTTCGCGCGATCTGGCGCTGTTGGGAGCTCGGGGAGCGCTTGGACTACGAAGGTGACCATTATCAGTTCACGCTGATGACGCCGGAGTTCACGCCGCCCAAGTCGAACCTGCCGATGGTGCCCGTTTACCTGGCGGCGGTTCGGCCGAAGATGATCGAGTCGGCGGCAAGCGTGGCGGATGGGCTTCGACTGCACGGCTTCTGCACGAAGAAGTACTTGAACGAAGTGGTGTGGCCAGCGATCGACCGCGGGTTGGAGTCGTCTGGTCGATCACGGAGCGAGCTCGACGTGTGCGGAGGCGGCTTCATCATGACGGGTCCCGACGAGGAGACCGTAATGAAGAATCGCGAGTGGGTGCGGTACCGCCTCGCGTTCTACGGATCGACTCCCTCGTACTTGCCGGTGATGTCCCTGCACGGCTGGGATGACCTCGCGGCGAAGCTCCTTCATATGTCCAAGACAGGGCAATGGAAGCAAATGGCCTCCGAGATTCCCGATGACATGCTCGACGAGTTCTGCGTGTACGCACCCTACGAGGACTTGCCGAAGGCTATCGAAGGGCGATTTGGCGGAATTTCGGACACCGTGGAGCTCGGGTTCGACGACGACACCGACGCTGATTTGGCCCGGGACGTCATCAAGCGGGTGCAAGGAATCGAGAGCCGCTTCGAAGCCCCCGCCAACCACTACGCCTAGTCGGCGTTCTTGCTCAACACGAGAAGCGCGGTCTCTGCGGCAAGGTTTGGATCTTCGTCGTCGCCAATGACTCGCCCTTGGGTGTCATCGTAGTAGCGGGCCTCCTCGACGGTGACCCCCATTTTTTCGCAGAGCTCCAGCATGTCCCGGATCGAGGGAAAGCGTCGGTTCGGGGTGTTGTACCACTCGTAGGAGTAAGAACCCGGGGCCTTCGGGGCGCGCCCTTCGAGGCCGAACATCTCGCGGAGCGTCCGGTGCGCGAAGTTCGTGAAGCCGACCACGGCGCGGCGTCCGACCCGAAGCGCATCCTCGAGAAGGCGCTCGACGTTGGGAACGACCTGCAACGTGGATGAAAGCACGACGTAATCGAAGCGGTTGTCGTCGAACTCGGGCAGGCCAACGTTCAGGTCGTAATCGATCGCTTCGACGCCGTGCTGCATCGTCGATGCGATCAACTCGGTGCTGACCTCGACACCGCATAGGAGCGGCGCGCCACGCTCCTTGAGCCGCGCCAACAAGTCGCCCTCCCCGCAACCGAGGTCGAGCACGGAGCTGCCGGGAGGGATCAGCTCGAAGATACGGTCGTCCTCGGCGCTCTTTCGTGAGGACTGAGGGCGCGGGGCCCCCAATTTCGCTGCGACCAAGGGGCCAAAGGCTTCGATGTCGGCGGGTAAGAGGAAGCTATCGTGGCCGCCGTCGGTCTCGATCTCGCAATACGACACGGGCTCCCCGAGCGTCGTGATCAGCGCGACGAGCTCGCGCGATTGGGCCGGCGGAAAGAGCCAGTCGCTTGAAAACGAAATGACGAGCCAATCGCAGTCGGCCGCACGGAGCGTTTCGAGGCGCTTTTCGCGCGTGTCTCCCATGTCGAAATTGTCCATCGCGAGAGTGACCGTCACGTAGGAGTTCGCGTCGAAGCGCCCGACGAACTGTTCGCCCTGATACGCGAGGTACGAACCGACCGAGAAGCGCTTCTCGAAGTCGGTCACCATGTCGCGGGGCGCGTGGCGGTCGAGGTCGAACTTGCGGGTCATCGCTTCGGACGACAGATAGGTGATGTGCCCGAGCATGCGCGCAAGCGCGAGGCCAGTGTCTGGAAACTCGCGTGTGCCGTAGTACTGCCCGCCGTGAAAATGCGGGTCGGTCTGGATTGCGTTACGACCGACGACGTCGAACGCGATCGCTTGGGAGGTGACGCGCGCCGACCCGGCAATGACGACCGCTGTTTGGACGTGTCCGGGATGACGGGTTGCCCAGCACAAGGTCTGATGTGCCCCGAGCGAGCCACCAAGGACCGCGCGGAGGCGTGGAATGCCAAGCAAGTCGATGAGTCGTTTCTGCGCGTCGACCATGTCCTCGACGGTCACCAGCGGGAAATCACTGCCGTACGGAATCTGGGTGGCGGGGTTGATGGTGGCCGGACCGGTAGTGCCACGGCACCCGCCGAGCACGTTGGAGCAAATCACGAAGAGGCGATCGGTATCGACGGCCTTCCCCGGGCCCACCAGCCCGTCCCACCAGCCTGGCTCGTCGTGCTCGTCGTGCTGCGCGAGATGCGAGTCACCCGAGATCGCATGACAAATGAGCACTGCGTTGCTGCGGTCCTCGTTGAGCGTCCCGTACGTCTCGTAGGCGACCTCGATCCCCGGAAGCGTTCCGCCGTGGCGGAGCTTCACGGGCGTCGGGAAGACAGCCGTTTGTACGTGACGAAGCGGCTTCCCGCTGCGCATCGAATCGGTGCTTTCGAAGTCCACGACCACGAGAGTGTGGCTAGCCTACCCGGCGGCGACAGCAAGCGCCTGGTCGATGTCCGCGATGATGTCTGCGACATCCTCGATGCCTACCGAAATGCGCACGTACTCGGGCACGACGCCGGTTTGCTGCTGCTCTTCAGGGCTGAGCTGTTGGTGGGTCGTCGAAGCGGGGTGAATCACCAGTGTCTTCGCGTCGCCGATGTTCGCGAGGTGAGAGCAGAGTTTCACCGAGTTGATGAACTTCTTGCCGGCTTCCATCCCGCCCTTGATGCCGAAGCCGAGGATCGCGCCCTTCCCGTCCGGAAGGTAGTGGTTGGCGCGCTCGTTGTCGGGGTGGGACGAGAGACCCGGGTAGTTCACCCACTCGACGGACTCGTGCTGCTCGAGATGTTCGGCAACCGCCTGGGCGTTTTCGCAATGCCGCGGCATGCGGAGGTGCAAGGTTTCGATCCCCTGCAGGAACAAGAACGCGGCAAACGGACTCATCGCGGCGCCCGTGTCACGAAGCCAGTGCGTGCGCGCCTGCACATTGAACACGATGTTGCCCATGGGAGCGAGGGCATCGGCGAGCACCAATCCGTGATAGTTCGGAGACGGCCCGCAGAACTCCGGCCATTTGTCGCGGTCCTCCGTCCACTGGAAGTTCCCCGAGTCGACGATGCAGCCGCCGATGTGCGCGCCGTGGCCTCCAATGAACTTCGTCGTCGAGTACACGTTGATGTCGACCCCGTGCTCGAACGTTCGCAAGAGACACGGCGTGGTGACGGTGTTGTCGCAGATCAACGGGATGGCGCCGTGCGGAGCCGTGTGCGCCGCCTCGGAAATCGCCTTGAAGTCCGGCACGTCGTTCTTCGGGTTACCGATTGACTCGATGTACACGAGCCGGGTGTTCTCATCGACCAGCTCGTGGATCTGCTCGGGATGATTCGGGTCGAAGAATCGAACCTCGACGCCGAGGTTCTTGAAGGTGTTGTTGAACAGCGTCCACGTCCCGCCGTACAAGCTCGTCGCAGAGATGAAGTTCTGCCCCGAGTGACAGAGCGTGAGAATCGCCGCATTGACAGCGGACTGCCCGGACGCGAAGCCAAGCCCCGTCACGCCGCCATCCATCGCGGCAAGCCGCTTCTCGAGCACGTCGACGGTCGGGTTCATGATGCGGGAGTAAATGTTGCCAAACTCGGCCAGCCCGAAGAGAGCCGCCGCATGGTCGGTGTCATTGAATACGTACGACGTCGTTGCGTAGATGGGCACGGCGCGCGCGTTGGTGGCGGGATCGGGTTCTTGGCCGGCGTGCAGGGCAAGCGTGCCGAGACCGTAGTTCTCTTCTGTCATGTCGATTTACCTCGTTGCTGGGGGACGAGCTAGCGTGCTGGGGGACCGGAGCATACCGGGTTTGTACCCGATCTCACAAGACAGATCCTTTCTCGTGGCGGGACGTCTTTGTTCAAATAGGGACAAAACTCACGGGCAATAGCCCCCGAGATTTGCCAGAATCTTTGAGGAGGCGGGAACTACGGATGGAAGCAGGCAACCACGATTCACTCGCGGACCAGCTCTTGGAGCTGCACACCCTTCAGGAGGCGCGCATCGCGGCCGATGAGGAGGAGCGCTTCAAGGCGGCCGAGGACGCGCGGCGACGGGACGAGGCCGCCGCAAAAGAGCGGCGCGAAGCGGAGCACGCCCGTGTGCGATCCGAAGAGGAAGCCCGAATGGCCCAGGAGCGGGAGCAGCGTGACGAGGAAGAGCGCCGCGTTCGTGAAGCCAACGAGTCTCAGCTCCGTGTGCAGTTGCAAGAGCAGGCCAAGGCTCGGGCGGCAGAGCAGCAACGGATGCTCGAGCACGAGAAAGAGCTCGCGGCGATCACTGCGGTCGAGAAGGCGAAGATTCGGACCAAGCGTCTGGTCATCGGCGGACTCGTGTTCATGGTAATCGGATCTGCGGCAGGCTACGCGTTCGGCGTGAAGCCCGCGCTCGAGCGGAAGGCACTCGAAGCGGAGAGTGCCCGACAGGAGCGACAGCTTGCGCTCGAAGAGAAAGAGCGTGCCGAGCAGGAGCTCGCCGCAGAGCACCGGCGTGCAAACGACGCGGAGCAAGCGAAAGACGCATTCGCAGAGAAGCTCGAACGCCGCGATCAACGTCAAAAGGACCGCGAGCAACGGGCCAAGGATCGCCCCAAGCGCCGCGCGAAGCCCAAGAGCCAGGGCTGTGCGCCGGACGACCCGCTCTGCGGCATCAAGTTCGACTGAC
>CBDURI010000117.1:0-8101 GCA_965369435.1 uncultured bacterium | reverse complement strand
GTCGATGGCGATCCACATCCCGACCCCCGCAAACGTGAAACTGCCTTCCTCAGTCACGCGCTCGGCGTCGCCCCGCGGATTGGCCGGTCCTTCGCGGTGGAAACCCTGGACGCGCAGGACCTTTCCGAGAGCGCCATCATCCGGTCGGACGTGCTCGTCTTGGCCAACGCCACCCTCGACGAGAAGTGGCTGCCTCTGATTCAGCGCTTCGTCAGCGGAGGAGGCAGCCTGTGGATCACGGCGGGCGACCGGATCAACCCACGCGCCTACGGAAGCGTGCTCCGCGAGTTGCTTCCCGGGCGATACACGGCCACGCGGATGGAAGAGCGACCCGTGTCACTTCAATCAACCGCCCTGCCCGAGCTCGACCAGGCCAAGGTGCAGGGGCGCACGCCAATCGCGGAGACGGCTTTGGACGCCATCGTCACGGCTCGCTTCAGTGATGGCTCCCCAGCCATGGTCGAGCATCGGTATCGAAGCGGCCGTGTCGCGATGTTCGCGACTACGGTCGACGACGCATGGACCGACTTGCCCTACCAACCGGTCTTCGTCCCGTTCGTGCTCGATACCCTGAGCCGGCTTGCGGGACGCAGCGACCATGCGGTGGAGCCGTACTCCGCTGTCTCCCTGCCGGGATCCACCTCGAGTCAACGCATCCAGGTGGTCACCCCAACTGGCCGCACTGTGGATCTCGCGGAAGCCGATCGTGTGTCCTTTCGCGACACAGGCGAGATCGGCGCCTATCGAGTGTTGGTCAACGGCGTCCATGGCGCCCGGTTCGCCTTCGTCGTCAATGCGCCGTCCGGCGAGAGCGACCTCGTCACCAATGGCCCGCCCGAAGAGGACGACAGCTTCCAAGCCGTCGTGTCGGACATCTCGGAGGGGGTCGAGCAACCGCTCGCACCGTGGTTGCTTCTCCTTGCTATCGTCCTGCTGTTCGCCGAGCTCTGGTTGCGTCAGATCCGCCGGAGGTGAACCACCCGGTCGATGCGGTTGAGGTCCTGATACACCGCGATGAGCTCCCAGGCGGCGTGCTCCGCAGCGAGCCCGGCCACCGATACGGCTTGGCCCAGCCCGACCTCGATCAACAGGTGCGCGCCTGATGCCGTGGCCGGCGCTGCCGCGGTCAGCAGAGCTCTCACCACGTCCAGCCCATCTTCGCCCGCTTGCAGGGCCGTGATGGGCTCGTGCTCGCGCACCTCCGCCTGAAGCCCGGCCATCTCCGAGCGCGCGATGTAGGGCGGGTTGGAGACGATCACCTCGTACTGCTCGGCGCCGTTGAGCAGGTTGGCTCGTTCGAACCGAATGCGGCTCGCGACCCCGAGCGCCTCGGCGTTCTCAGAGGCGACGATCAGGGCGGCCTCCGAGATATCGGTCGCTGTTACTCGCGCCAGGGGTCGTTCGGATGCAATCGTCACCGCGATCGCACCGCTGCCGGTGCCCACGTCGAGCACCCGGCATGCGGCGTCCCCGGGGATGCATTCGAGCGCGTGTCCGACGAGGGTCTCAGTGTCCGGACGGGGAATCAGCACGTCCGGGGTGACCTTGAAACGCCGGCCGTAGAAATCCCGGTGTCCCAGGATGTACGCCACGGGCTCGCGTCCTCTGCGCCGCGCCACTAGCGGCCGAATTGCGCTCCGCTCCTCGTCGACCAGCGGCCTGTTCAAATCGAGGTAGAGCCCAACTCGGTCCATTCCCAACGCCTTCGCGACGAGCAACTCGGCGTCGAGCCGCGGACTGTCGATGCCACGAGCCGCGAAATCCTGCGTCGCCCATTCGAGGATTTCGCGAATGGTCCAGGTGCGCGTGGTCACGAGCGTTCAGCGCGTGCGGGCGCGCATTTTTGGTTTAGGCAGCGCGCCGGCGCCCGCAAGCACCTGCTTGGCGAGGCGGCTCAGCTCGGGGCGCGTCCCTTTTTGAATGAAGGCGGCTACCATGTTCGGATCGATTTCGAGGAGCTGTTCCATTGCGGTCCGCGCGCGCCCACGTTTTTTCGTCGCCGTGTACGTGTAGACCTGCGCCCGCAAAAGCATGCCTGCAACCTGTCCGAACTCTTTGTCCTGCGGATCGTAGGTTTCGAGCAGCTTGCGCGCTTCCTCTGCGCCTCCGGTCCGGGCGAAGGATTCAGCGACGACAGCCGCGTACATCGCCTTGGCCTTCGCCTGTGGCTGGCGGTCGAGGCGTATCTCGTTGGCAAGCTCGCGTGCGTCACGAGCGCGCCCCGTCATCAAGTAGAACATCGCGAGATTGGCCCGGACGTCGTCTTGGACCATCGCCGGCGCCTTGTTGACGTCGATCCCTTCGAGAATCCGAATGGCCTCCGCCGGGGCCTCCTGAGCGACGAGCTGCGCCTGTGCGATGGCGTTGAGGGCGTCCTTGCCCCCCGGTGCCTGCCTGGCGCGGAGCTGCTCCAGTGCCGCGAGTCGGCCCTCCTTGTCGGTCGCTCCCTTGAGGATGGCCGCGATATCGGCAGACTTGCGGGTGAGGCGCCAAACCCAGATGAGAAAGCCGAGGGCGACCAGGGTGAGCACCCCAGCCACGATCAGACCCACGTAGCCGATGGTGGGCTGGAGGATACCTGCGATGACCCAGACGACCGCCAGCGCCAGGGCGATGAGGCCCAGCACCTTCCAGTTCATTTTGGGCTGCTCGATCTCCTCGAGGGCTTCTCCCACGTCTTTTGGGCCCGCGGTGATTTGCTTTTTTGGCTTCGCCACTCCCGCTCGGTACCCCGGCGGCCGCTCGGCGGCAAGCCAACATGCTCCTCAGGCCCTGGAAACGCCGCATAAACGCTGGGGAACGACAGGATTTCGGCAATGCCCCATTCCAGAGGTAAGCTAGCTTGCGTAGTCGCCCACTCGCTTACTACTTGAGTCTTATCGTTTTTTGTGAATAAATATACTAAGACTGGATCTCGTTGGGGAAGTAATCAGGTATGAGCAGAAACAGACTCGGTGAGCTCCTCGTTCGCGAGAAGAGAATCAGCCTCGAGCAGCTGCGTGAAGCGCAGAAGCAGCAGAAGGATGACAACATCAGTCTCGGCTATGCGCTGGCTCGCCTCGGCGCAATCTCCGATCAGGAGATCACCGACTTTTTGAGCGAGCAGTATCGCGTCCAATCGATCGATCTATCCGAGTACGAGATCGATCGAGAAATTCTGAAGCTGATCAGCCCTCAGGTTTGTGAGCGGCACAAGATCATCCCGGTGTCACGAGCCGGCAGCTCCCTGATCGTCGCGATGGCGGACCCGTCGAATCTCAACGCGATCGACGATGTGAAGTTCCTCACTGGCTACAACGTAGAGCCAGTCGTTTCGTCGGAAAGCGCGATCCTCGCGGCGCTCGAGAAGGCGTACGCGCAGCCGGAAATCTCCTACGAAGACATCATGGAGGGCTTCGACGAGTCGGAGATCGAAGTCGCCACGTCGGATGATGATGATGACCTCCTCGACCTCGAAAAGGCTAGCGAGGACGCGCCGGTTGTTCGGCTTTGCAACGCAATTCTGCTGAACGCCATCAAGCAAGGCGCTTCAGACATTCACGTCGAGCCATACGAGCGCGTGCTTCGCGTCCGCTATCGCGTCGACGGTGTGCTCCACGAAGAGATGACGCCTCCGATCAAGCTCAAGAACGCCATCGCATCGCGCTTGAAGATCATGTCCTCGCTGGACATCGCCGAACGTCGTCTGCCGCAGGATGGTCGCATCAAGCTCAAGCTCGGTAAGGGCCGCGAGATGGACTATCGTGTTTCTGTCGTGCCGACGCTCTGGGGCGAAAAAATCGTCCTTCGTCTTCTCGACAAGTCGAATCTGCAGCTCGATATGACCAAGCTCGGATTCGAGCAGAAGCCACTCGCAGACTTCCGCGACGCGATTCACCAGCCGTACGGCATGGTGCTGGTCACCGGCCCAACCGGCTCAGGCAAGACGACGACGCTCTACTCCGCCATGTCGGACCTGAACGACGTCGAGACCAACATCAATACGGCCGAGGATCCGATCGAGTTCAACTTGATGGGTATCAACCAGGTGCAGATGCACGAGGACATCGGCTTGAACTTCGCGGCGTCCTTGAGGTCGTTCCTTCGTCAGGACCCCGACATCATCATGGTCGGCGAGATTCGAGACTTCGAGACCGCCGAGATTGCGGTCAAGGCCGCGTTGACCGGCCACTTGGTGCTGTCGACACTCCACACCAATGATGCGCCCAGCACGGTGACACGCCTGCTCAACATGGGCGTCGAGCCGTTCCTGGTTACCGCGTCGGTCAACCTCGTGTTGGCCCAGCGTCTAGCTCGTCAGATCTGCCAAGAGTGCAAGGTTCAGGTGCCCACCGACGAGCAGGTGCTTCTCGATGTCGGCTTCCCGGAGGACACGATCCCGGACGTGACCGCTTTTCGCGGCACGGGCTGCAAGGTCTGCAACGACACCGGCTACAAGGGCAGAATCGCACTGTACGAGGTCATGCCCTTCAAGGATCGACTCCGCGAAATCGTTCTTCAGGGCGGATCGACCGCCGAGGTGAAGGACGAGATGATTCGCGACGGCGTGTCGACCTTGCGCATGGCCGGGCTCAACAAGGTGCTTCATGGCGTCACGACGATCGACGAGATCGTCCGAGTGACGGCTTCCGACCACTAGTCCCACGCTGGCGCCGCTCCTTTTGAATCGTTTGTCAACCATGCAACCGCGTTCGGGCCTCGAAGTGCGATCGTTGATAGAAGTATGGGCAACTTTCGAAGCGCCCTACTCTTGGTGGTTTGGACACCGAACCTCCAAAGCATATGACCTACCATGGCCCTACATGGCACGTCACTGATTGTCATGTGGCCGTACCGGTGGTAGATCCGATCGCATGCGCATCAGCAACAGTTTCTCCGAAGGCGAGATTCAAGTTCTCGAATTCATCCTGCAAACCCTCTTGCGCGGAGGCACCCCTTCAATGGCCACCCGCAACAAAGACTTCGCGGCGGTTTACCGCAAGGTCATGACGATGAAGAAGCGGGTCGAAGAGAAGAAATCGCAAGCGAAGCTTTCCTCTTCCGTCGGCACCGTTGCGGCGGCCGACGAGGACGAGTTTCACCGCCGAGCCGGCTGACCGGGTTGACTGGTTTGGGTCCGTCACGTAACTGCGGACCGCTATGCTGACCCAGCTGATCGTCCTTCGGGGCGGACGCGTTCTCGATCCATCTCAGGGGCTCGATGAAACTGCCGATGTCGTAATCGAAGCGGGACGCATCAAGGACGTGGGGCGCGATGCGGGCGCCGCGTACCGGGCCGGCGAAGATGTGCGCATCGTGGATGCCTCCGGACGCTGGGTGTGTCCTGGCTTCATCGATTTGCACGTGCACCTTCGCGAGCCGGGACAGGAGTACAAGGAAGACATTGGCTCCGGCTTGGATGCTGCGGCGGCCGGCGGTTTCACGGCCGTCTGCCCGATGCCCAACACCAAGCCGATCAACGATACCCGCGCGATCACCGAGATGATGGTCGCCCGCGCTGAAGCGCACGGCGGCGCGCGGCTGCTGCCTTTTGGCGCCGTCACCAGGGGGCAGAAAGGCACCGAGCTCACCGAGATGGCAGATCTGCGAGACGCGGGCGCCATCGGTGTCAGTGACGACGGGGTGTGCGTGATGAACGCCGCGGTGATGCGGCACGCGATGGAGTATGCGCGCACGTTCGATCTCCTGGTGAGCCAGCACTGCGAGGACCACCACCTCACCGAAGGCGCGCAGATGCATGAAGGGGCCCGCTCCACTCGGCTCGGGCTGCGGGGTTGGCCGCGCGCCGCGGAGGACATCATCGTCGCGCGGGATTTGATTCTGGCCGAAACGACCGGCGCCCGATACCACGTCGCGCACATTTCGAGCCTCGGAGCAGTTCGCCTGATTCGGGAGGCGAAGGCACGGGGTCTGCGCGTATCCGCCGAGGTGACGCCACATCACTTGCTCTTCACGGACGAGGCGCTTCTCAGTTACGACACCTATTGCAAGGTCAACCCGCCCCTTCGCGAGGAGGCAGACCGCGAGGCCCTTCGAGAGGCACTCGCCGACGGCACGATCGACTGCATAGCGACCGATCATGCGCCGCATACCGACCTCGAGAAGGACTGCGAGTTCGAAGCGGCGTCGCTTGGGATCAACGGACTCGAGAGCGCGATTGGGTCGATGCTGCAGCTCGTACGCGACGGGGTCTTCAAGCCTCTGCGGTTCGTGGAGACGCTCTCGACCGCCCCTGCTCGATTGATTCCCGATTTCGACGGCGGCTCGCTGCGGGAGGGTCGCCGCGCGGACGTCACCCTTCTCGATCCGGAAGCGTCATGGATTCTCGACAAGGAAGCGCTACGCTCCAAGTCGCACAACACGCCGCTGCTCGGTCGCGAGCTGACGGGCAGGCCCTTCATGACGATTGTCGGGGGCAAAGTCGTATACGAGCTAGAAGTATGACCAAAGAAGCACACCTCGTACTTGCTGATGGCACCCGTTTTGCGGGGCAGAGTTTCGGCGCCGAAGGAGCGGCCACCGGCGAAGCGGTATTCACGACCGGCATGACGGGTTACGAAGAGGTGCTCACCGACCCGTCCTACTGCGGTCAAATCGTCACGATGACGGCGCCTCAGATCGGCAACACCGGCGTCAACGCCGAAGACAGCGAAGCCCGGCGCCCTGCCCTGCGTGGCTTCGTCGTGCGGGAGCTGTCCGCCGTCGAGAGCAACTGGCGGACCAAAGAGTCGCTGGACGCTTATCTTGCCAAGCGCGGGATCATAGGGATTACCGGCGTCGACACGCGCACGCTCACTCGCCACATTCGGGACGTCGGGGCGCAGATGGCTGCCATCGGAACGGAAGACCCGGCGACCCTTCACGACCGTGCCAAAGCCGCACCGCCAATGACGGGCCAGAACCTCACCGGCGAGGTCACGACCCCCGAAGCCTACGAATGGACCGAGGGCAGCGGCGTTTGGGCCCAGCAACGCCAAGGTGCGCGTCCCTGGCACGTCGTGGCCATGGATTTCGGTGTCAAGCTCAACATCTTGCGCTGCCTCGTCGACGAAGGGTGCAAGGTCACGGTCGTTCCCGCCACGGCGAGTGCCACAGATGTGTTGGCGCTCGACCCCGACGGCATCTTCCTGTCCAACGGCCCCGGCGACCCAGCGGCGGTGTCCGGGGGTATTGCAACGGTGCGCGAGCTTCTCGGTCAGCGCCCGATGTTCGGCATCTGTCTAGGCCATCAGTTGATGAGCCTTGCGCTCGGCGGTCAGAGCTACAAGCTCAAGTTTGGCCATCGCGGGCTCAATCAGCCGGTCAAAGACCTCAAAACCGGACGCATCGAAGTCACCACCCAGAACCACGGTTTCTGCGTCGACGTCGAATCCCTGAAGGACAAATGCGAGCTCACCCACCTCCACTTGAACGACGATACCTGCGAAGGGATCGCGCACCTCGAGACCGGCGCCTTCAGCGTCCAGTATCACCCTGAGGCCGCCGCAGGTCCGCACGACTCACGCTACCTTTTCCGCCGGTTCACCGATGCCATCGCCCAAGCACGCAGCTGACCTCGAACGCGTCCTTTCGCGCGCTGCTGAGGAATGTGAGTCCAAGCACGGGGTGTGGTTTGGAAATGGCTTGCCACAGGCTGTGCAAAGCGCTCTCGAAGCGCTCGGCCGTAACACCACCGCCGATCTTGCCGAGCTAGCGTTCGTCGAAGTGAGCGCCGTGTCCCCGCAGGGGCGCGCAACCACGGACGCCGACCCTTCCGCACTCGGCTGCCCGGTCGTCGGGGTGAGCGCCACCACCCTCGAAGGCCTCGGCTCGCTCATCGGGCCTCCCTGCGACGAGGGCGTCCAAATCACGCGACTCATTTGCCCGGTGGCAGTCCTCGACTTCACGCCGGACGGCATCCGCGTCCGAGAAGTCCGCCACGGCCTAACCGCCGCCGATCTCCAACAACAGCTCCCCGCTCCCCTCTACTCCGGCCCCGACCTAAAAGAGCTGGGGACGCACTAGCGAGCACACTGCCGCTGACCCTGCCCCCTACCGCCCAAGCTCTCGACGCAGCACCTGGCCGGTGTGGCTGCGCTTCCGCTTAGCGATGGTCTCGGGT
>CBDURI010000116.1:0-8118 GCA_965369435.1 uncultured bacterium | reverse complement strand
AAGGAACGCCCAACGACGTGCCCATCACGACGATCGCTCGCGGAATCGAGATCGACCTCCGCGAAATGCTCGACGAGGACCCCGCATCCATCCCGCCGCCAATCGAGGCCCGACACCACACTCAGACGTAAGAGGAGCCATGTTCAGCTACGACGAAGTCTTCGAGAACAACCGCAAATGGGTCGAAGAAAACACTGGTCGAGATCCCGGTTTCTTCAGCCGGCTTGCCACATATCAGGACCCAGACTTGCTATTCATCGGATGTGCCGACAGCCGCGTTCCCCCAAACGAGATCATGGGGCTCGATCCGGGAGACGTGTTCGTTCACCGAAACGTGGCAAACCTAGTAGTCGGCACCGACCTGAACGCCCAGTCGGTCATCGAGTACGCCGTCGGACATCTCCACGTGAAGCACGTCGTCGTGTGCGGACACTACGGGTGCGGCGGGGTCGCTGCGGCCATGCAAGCGGCGGATCTCGGCTTACTGAACGGGTGGCTGCGCGAGATTCGCGATGTCTACCGGCTATATCGACATGAGCTCGACGCCATCGAAAACCCAGACGCGCGCTACAAGCGGTTGGTCGAACTGAACATTCACGAGCAGTGCGTCAACGTCATCAAGACGGCGGTCGTACAGAAGCAATATGTGGAGACCGGATACCCGACCGTGCATGGTTGGGTGTACGATGTCGCCAACGGCCTGCTCCGCGACCTGGAGATCCCTTTCAGCCAAATCTTGAGAGAGATCCAGGAGATCTATCGCCTCGAAGAAACGTAAGCCCCTGCGTTGGTCAGAGGATGTACTTGGCGAGATCTTCGTCCGCCAGGATGGGATCCAGCGTGGCCTTCACGTAGTCGACGTTCACGAGGAACTTTGACTGCGCGCGCTCCGATGCGTCGTAGGAGAGCTCTTCGAGCAGCGCCTCCATGATGGTGTACAGGCGGCGAGCACCGATGTTTTCAGCGCGCCTGTTCGCCTCCGCGGCATAGCCCGCAAGCGCTTCGATCGCATCGGGCTCGAAGATGACCTCGATGCCCTCTGTGGCCATCAATGCCTGGTACTGCTTGGTGAGCGCGTTCTTCGGCTCGGTGAGGATCCTGATGAAGTCTTCCTTCTCGAGCGAATCGAGCTCGACCCGGATCGGGAAGCGTCCCTGTAGCTCTGGAATCAAGTCGGAGACCTTCGACACGTGGAACGCCCCCGCGGCGATGAACAGGATGTGGTCGGTCTTCACGGAGCCGTACTTCGTGCTCACTGTCGAGCCTTCGACGATGGGAAGAAGGTCACGCTGCACGCCTTCCCTCGATACATCGGGACCGCCGACGCTGCGGTCGGAGCTCACCTTGTCGATCTCATCCAAGAAAACGATGCCTGCCTGTTCGGTGCGTTGCACCGCGTCGCGCTGGACCTTGTCGTGGTCGATGAGCTTCTTGGCCTCTTGCTGTTTGAGAACCTCGAGCGCGTCCGGGACCTTGAGCCGGCGCCGCTTCGTCTTCCCTTTGAACCCGGGCATCTGCGACATCATGTCTTGCAGGTTGACCTCCTCGGTGCCCTGCGCGCCGAAGATGGTCATGAACGGATTGTTGGTATCGGTGACGTCGAGCTCCACTTCCGCATCGTCGAGGTCACCGTTGCGCAACTGCTGCCGGATGTCGTTGATCTCGCTGTCGGAGTAAAACGGCTGCGGCTGCTGAGCTTGCTGCGGGGTGATCTGGAAGCTCAGCGGCCCGAACTGATGGGTCTGCGGGCTCGGCTCAGGCTGCTCCGGCTGGGCCGGCTGGGCCAGTGGCCGTTGCGCGGCCAACACCATCTTGGCGAGCCGCTCTTCGGCGGCATCCTGCGCACGCGTCTGGACGCCTTCGAGGGCTTCCTTTTCGCAGATCTGGATCGCGTTCTCGACCAAGTCGCGAATCATCGATTCGACATCACGCCCAACGTATCCCACCTCGGTGAATTTCGAGGCCTCGACCTTCACGAATGGGGCGCGCGCGAGCTTCGCTAGCCGGCGAGCGATTTCGGTCTTACCGACACCCGTGGGCCCGATCATGATGATGTTGCGCGGCGCGATCTCGTCGCGGAGGTCGCTCGTCACATGCTGTCGACGCCAGCGGTTGCGAAGCGCAATAGCAACGGCACGCTTGGCCTTGTCTTGCCCGATGATGTACCGGTCGAGCTCGCCGACCGTCTCGCGTGGGGTGAAATTCCCTAACGTCATCCGCCCAGCTCCTCGACGAGAATCTCGTTGTTCGTGTAGATGCAGATCTCTGACGCGATTTCGAGCGATCTGCGCGCGACCTCGGCGGCAGGCAGGTCGGTATTGCGCAGGAGCGCGCGCGCAGCAGCCAGGGCGTACGAGCCTCCCGAGCCGATGGCGATCACGCCTTCGTCCGGCTCGATGACGTCGCCCGTCCCGCTGATCAAGAACGTCGCCTCCGTGTTCATCACGACCAGCATCGCTTCGAGCCGCCGGAGATACCGGTCGGTCCGCCAGTCCTTGGCAAGCTCGACCGCGGAGCGTTGCAGGCTACCCCGATATTCCTTGAGCTTCGCCTCGAAGCGATCGAGAAGCGTAAAGGCGTCCGCCGTAGACCCGGCGAACCCGGCCACCACCTTGCCCTCCGCGATGCGCCGGACTTTCCGGGCTTGGCCTTTCATGACCGTCTCGCCGAGAGACACTTGGCCATCTCCGGCCATGGCGGCTTGGCCGTCTCGACGTACGGCAATGATGGTCGTGGAACGAAAAATAGGCGGGTCTGGTCGGTTCATCTGGGCTCGGAGCACCCTAAGTCGGCCTGCCGGGCTGTCAACCGTCGCTGGTCTCATCCCGCGCCAGCGGGTGAGCGCGGTCGTATACTTCCATCAGCCGATCGACGCTGACGTGAGTGTATCGCTGTGTCGTCGACAAGCTCGAGTGGCCAAGCAGCTCCTGAATCGAGCGGAGGTCGGCGCCAGCGTCGAGCAGATGCGTGGCACAGGTGTGCCGCATGGCGTGAGGGTGAAGGTCGCCGCGCCCGGCCCCGAGGGTCCCATGACGTCGAACGATGTTCTGCACCTGCCGAACGCTCAGTCTACGGCCGCTTCGTGACAGCCAAAGCGCGTCTGGCTCGCCTTGCTTAGCCCGCTCCAGCAAGACCCCGCGCTCCGGCAAGTAGGCCTGAATCGCTTCGGCCGCAGACTTGCCGAGAGGCACGATGCGCTCCTTGCCTCCCTTGCCGAGAACGCGCACCTCCGACTCCGTGAAGTCGCAATGCTCGACATTCATGCCCGCGAGCTCGCTGACGCGCACGCCGGTGCCGTAGAGGGTCTCGAGCAGTGCCTGATCTCGCGCCTTGAGCGGCTTGGCGCGCTTCTCTTCCTTTGGGGGCGCCTCCATCACGCGAAATGCCTGCTCGACCGTGAGAAATCGTGGCAACGATTGTGCGATCTTCGGCGAGCGCAACCCAGCCGCTGGATTCTGTTCGATGACGTGGCGCTTCAGGAGAAACTTGAACAAAGAGCGAATGGCGCTCACCTTCTTCTTCATCGTGCTGGCCTGATTCGACCCAAACAGGCTCGCCAAGAACCCCCTCAGCGCAACGATGTCGAGCTTGCGCGCGTCCGCCGGCAGCCCTTCCCCGCGGACGTAGTCACGGAAGCTCCGCAGGTCGCGAATGTACGTCTCGACGGTGCGCGCCGAAGCCCTGCGCTCATCCGCCAGGTACTGAGCGAAGGCGTCGATCTGCTGTTCGAGCGGATCCGTTGCGCTCATCATTCGACTCTACCACGTCGACCAGCCACGCCTCGAGATCCTGCAGTGCGCGCTCCGACTGCAGGTCCCGCCGAGCACGCTTCTTCATCCGTCGCCCCTCGATTGGCGGCACCATGCTGAACATCACGTTCGACGGCTGGAAGTCGTCATTCGGCGCGCGCAAATGGCCGACCATCCCCCCAAGCATCGTCGTCGCGGGCGGAAACGAGAACTCGAGCCCATGTGCCTCGTGGGCCAGCTTGATGCCAAGCAGCATCCCGCACGCGGCACTTTCGACATACCCCTCGACGCCGCTGATCTGACCAGCGAGGTACACACCGGGCCGCGACGCGAGCGCCAGGTCGTCGTCGAGCACCTTAGGCGAATCGACAAACGTGTTGCGATGCACGCTTCCAAGCCGTTCGAACTCGGCGTTCTCGAGGCCCGGGATCATTCGAAAGACCCGCTTTTGCTCCGGCCACTTCATTCGCGTCTGGAAGCCGACCATATTGAACGCCGTGCCCGCCTCGTCTTCTTGGCGGAGTTGCACCACGGCGTGGGGCCAGCGCCCGGTGCGGGGATCAGTCAACCCGACGGGCTTCATGCACCCGAAGGACAAGGTCTTGTGACCCCGGGAGGCCAACACCTCGATCGGGAGGCAGCCTTCGAAGTAGCGCACCTTCTCGAACTCGCGAGGGCTGACTTTTTCTGCATCGAGAAGTGCCTGGACGAAGGCGGCGTATTGTGCTTCGTCGAGCGGGCAGTTCACGTAGGCCGCATCCCCGCCCTTGTCGTATCGCGACGCTCGGAACGCGCGGTCGAAGTTGATCGAGTCGGCCGATACGATCGGCGCAATCGCATCGTAGTAAGCCAGGTGCTCGACACCCACTGCAACGGCGATCTCGTCCGCGAGGCCCCCCGCCGTGAGTGGACCCGTCGCGATGACCACCGGCCGCTCCGCCGGAATCCGGTCGACCACTTCATTAACCACTTCAATGAGTGAATGCGCCTGGATGCGCCGAGTGATTTCCGCGCTGAACTGGTCGCGGTCGACGGCGAACGCCCCACCAGCCGGCACGCGATGAAGCTCCCCCACCTCCATCACCAGAGAGCCCGCACGTCGCATCTCTTCTTTGAGAAGACCCACGGCGTTGTGCACGGCGGCACCCCGGAACGAGTTCGAGCACACGAGCTCGGCCATTTGGTCCGAGTGCTGAGCGGGGGTCCGCGACGTTGGCTTCTGCTCCACCAAGCGCACCGAGACGCCCCGCTCCGCCAATTGCCAAGCACACTCGGTGCCGGCGAGCCCCGCACCAATGACGACTACATCTGCCACGCCCGAACCTTACCCTGCGGCGGACCCGGCTGCAGGCGGCGTCTCCTGCGACTCGCTCTCATCGAGCAACTCGCTGGGATCGTAGGGGCGCTCGAAGTCACAAGTCTCGTTGACACACTTGAGCTTGGGGTTTTTCTTGCCGCCCATCGCCACCAGAAAATCGCTGCCGCACTTCGGGCATTTGATCCCAATCGGCTTTTGCCACACGCGGAAATCGCACGGCTCTTCCGAGCGATAGTTGGTGCAACCATAGAACGGGCGTCCGCGGCCCTTCGGCTTGATCGGAACGATGTCGCCCGTCTTGCACTTCGGGCACTTGTACCCGAGCGGCACGGCGCGCGTGTGCTTGCATTCGGGGTACTTGGAGCAGCCGAGGAACCAGCCGTTGCGACCCCAGCGCTTGGTCATCTTCGCGCCGCACTCGTGGCAGTCGTACTCGGTGAGCTCCGGCTCTTTGGGCGGCTCGATCTCCCCGTCGGGGCCGATGTTGAGCGTGTAGCGGCACTCGGGGTACTGCGTGCAGCCGATGAATGGCCCGTTGCGGCCCCAGCGTTTCACCAGAGGGTCGCCCGACTCGGGACACTTCTCACCCGTCTCGACGGGCTCGGGCCACCACTTCGCCTTGTCCTCGACCGCGTGCGCGATCTGCGCCTGCAACCGGTCGTGGAACGGCTGAAGCACATCGAGACGCTTCGCGCGGGCCTCGCCTACCGCGTCGAGGTCTTCTTCGAGCTTTCGTGTGAAGCCGATGTCCGCAAGGTCGAAGTTGCCTGCAACCAGCTTTTCGATCACCAAGGTCCCGACCGGCGTCGGCACGAGCTTGTTGCCGTCCTTCTCGACGTACGAGCGCTGCTCGACCTTACTGATAATCTCGGCGTAGGTGCTCGGACGGCCGATACCTTCTTCCTCCAGCTTCTTCACGAGGGTGGCCTCGGTGAAGAGTGGGGGCGGCTCCGTCTGTTTGTGGTGCGACTCGACGCCCGGTGGAATCACCAGGTGAAGCCCGTCCCCCTCGTTGAGCTCTGGAAGGCTGTCGTCGTCGTCGGTTCGGTCTTCGGGGCTGGGCTCTTCGCCGGCAAGCGGCTCGGTGGTGGCGCCGTACACGGCACGCCATCCGGGAACCTTCAGTACACTGCCGCTCGCGCGCAGTCCGTAGGTGCGGCCACCCGCGGTCGCTTCGATCTCGACGCCAGTCTGGTCGAACACCGCCGGGGTCATCTGCGAGGCGACGAAGCGATCCCAGATCAGCTTGTAGAGACGGCGCTGAGGGTCGGTCAGGTATTTGCTCACCGCCTCGGGTGGCAGATCGAGGCGCGTCGGACGAATCGCTTCGTGAGCGTCCTGCACGTTTTGCTTCTTGAGCTTGAAGAAGTTCGGCTTCTCGGGAACCGAGTCTTTGCCGTACTTCTTGGCGATGTACGCTCGGCAATCGTTCACGGCGTCCGGCGAGAGCCGCACGCTGTCGGTACGCATGTAGGTGATGAGACCAACGCCTTCCGCGTTCTTGCCGCGGCCGAGCGTGATGCCTTCGTAGAGTTGTTGGGCGATCCGCATCGCGCGCTTGGGCGGCATGCTCAAGCGGTTCGCGGCGTCCTGCTGGAGCTTCGAGGTCGTGTACGGAGCGGGGGATTTGCGCGAGGCCTTCCGCTTCGTGATGCCCTTGATCTCGTAGTCCGCCCCCTTGAGGTCCGAGACGTAGCGAGTGGCGTCGTTCGCATTGAGAGCCGCAAAGCGCGAGCCCACCTTGTCGAGCTTCTTGCCGTCGACGCTCTGGAGCGCCGCCATGAATGAATGGGCCGTATCGCCCTTGAGGCGCGCGTCGACGAGCCAGTATTCGACCGGCACGAACGCATCGCGCTCATGCTGTCGATCGACGATGATTCGAAGGGCTGGGGTCTGCACACGCCCCGCCGAAAGACCAAATGCGAGCTTCTTCCACAACAAGCTCGAAAGCGGATAGCCACCGATGCGATCGAGCACCCGCCGAGTTCGCTGGGCCTCGTAGAGGTTGGCATCGAGATCTCGCGGCTCATCGAGGCCCTTCTTGACGCCGCGCTTGGTGATCTCTTCGAAGAGCACGCGCTTGATCTCGGCGTCCTTGTTCGCCTTCTTCGCCACCTCCATCAAGTGGTACGCAATCGCCTCGCCCTCGCGGTCGGGGTCGGTCGCGAGCAGGACCTTTTCGGCCTTCTTGGCTGCAGCCCGAATCGCTTTGACGACCTCGGGCTTGCCCTTCTCCTCGAGGAGCTCGTACGTTTCCTGGAAGCCGTTCTCGATGTCGACGCCCCCCTTTTTGGGGAGATCTTTGATGTGGCCTTTGGACGCAAGCACCTCATAGCCCGCTCCGAGGTACTTCTTGATGGTCTTCGCCTTCGCAGGGGACTCCACGATGAGGAGGATTTTGGACATCGATCTCCTTTAGTAGGGCTTCCTGCCGCTTCGGCAAGTTTGGTACCGGCCCCCCGGCTTCTCTTCGATTAGCCCCCGAACGAGCAGCTGCAGAATAGACTGCTGGACCTCGAACGCCGGAATTCCGGTGCGTTGGCAAAGGTCCTCGGCATGCCGGGCCCGGCCCGTGAGGGACTGGATGATAGTCTGTTCCGATTGGGTCAAATTACTGAAATCGTGGGTGTTTTCGTTTGTCGTGGCTGTGGCGGCCACCCGGCCCCCGCCCCTCGGCGCGCTCTCCGATAGGACATCGCTGGGGCCGGCGCAAATCCTCGCCCCCCCGCGGATGAGGCCCAGGTTGCCTGATCCCCGCGGATCCCAAGGAGAAGCGGGCACGGCAAAAACCTGCCGGCTAAGACGCCTGGCGAACCTCGCGGTGGACAGCGCGCCAGACCGAGCGGGAGCCTGCACGACGACGGTCGACCCCCCGAGGGCAGCGATCAACCTGTTCCTCTTGAGGAAGCGTCCGGCCCGCGCGGCCGCGCCATCTTCGACCTCGGTGAGCAAACACCCCGCCTCCACCGCTCGCGCGAACAACTCGTGGTTGGCACGCGGGTACGGCGTGTCGAGCCCGGTCGGCAGGACGACCACCGTTCGCCCTCCCCC
>CBDURI010000115.1:0-8181 GCA_965369435.1 uncultured bacterium | reverse complement strand
AGGTCGAAGCGAGTGAGGCCTTCGGCCGGCACAACCAGCACCTTGGCCTGCTCGATGCCCCGTCCGTCGGGGCCGTACACGGTGAATCGAACCTCATATTCGCCCGGTTGGAGGCGCACGGTATGCCGAATAACCGTAATTTTCGTGTCTCGCCGCTTGAACCGGGCACTCGCGACGGCTTCTCCTTCTTGCAGATAGTCCACATCGAGCTCGGTCACGCCCGGAGCCAGCCTGTAGGCCACCTCGACGTCCCGCGGCCACACCCCCGCCAGCAAACTACCCACGAAAACCACCCCGATCAGGGCTATCGCCATGGCGATCCTTCGCTTCGTCGACGATGGCCCTATATTTGATCCCCAGTCCGACATGCAAATGGCCTTCACCCAAACCCCAAACGGGTCAGTACCTTGGCACCAATTAGAGAGGGTGTTAAATTGAGGTTTGCCCCGTTAGCGCACCATGGTCCGCCTCACCAATATTCTTGAAAAGGTGCAGGGATACCATCCCCGAGCAGATACCGATCTGATCAACAAGGCATACGTATATGCCTCGCGCATGCACGATGGGCAGTCGCGCAAGTCGGGCGACGCGTACTTCGTCCATCCGGTTTCGGTAGCCGACATCATTGCGGACATGCGGCTCGACGCGTCGAGCGTATGCGCCGCGTTGCTTCACGACGTCGTCGAGGATTGCGAAGCGAGCATCCCTGACATCAAGACGGTGTTCGGTGAGGAGGTCGCCTTCTTGGTCGATGGCGTGACCAAGCTCGGCAAGGTCAACTTTGCTTCCCGCGAGGACCGGCAGGCGGAGAGCTTCCGCAAGATGCTCGTCGCGATGGCACGCGACATCCGCGTGCTCTTGGTGAAGCTCGCCGATCGGCTCGACAACATGCGGACCCTCGAACACATGTCGACGACTGCGCAGGAGCGGATTGCCCGGGAGACGGTGGAGATCTACGCGCCGCTCGCTGGGCGTTTGGGGATTCAATGGCTCAAGGCGGAGCTCGAAGATCTAAGCTTCAAACACCTGGAGCCGGACGCCTACGCCGTCTTGGACGAACAAGTCAAGGCGGTCGCTAAGAGCACCGACAGCTACATGGCGGACGTCACCGCCAAGCTAAAGAAGATGTTGCTGACTCGCGGCTTCTCGGTGCAGATCAGCGGGCGACGCAAGCATCTCTATTCGCTTCACCGCAAGATGAAGTCGAGCGGCATCGGTTTCGAGCAGGTGCACGATTTCGTTGCGTTTCGTGTCATTACAGAGAGCGTGGCCGATTGCTACGCGACGCTCGGGGTCGTTCATTCGGAGTGGACACCCGTGCCGGGGCGCTTCAAAGACTACATCGCGCTCCCGAAGTCCAACATGTACCAGTCGCTTCACACGACGGTCATTGGGCCGGGCAGCCGGCGCGTAGAGATTCAAATTCGCACGCACGAGATGCACCGCACCGCCGACTACGGGATCGCCGCGCACTGGCAGTACAAAGAGCATACCGGTGGCATCGACCCGAAGGATGCGGCGCGATTCGTTTGGCTTCGTCAGCTGCTGGAGTTCCAGAAGGACGTCGCCGACCCCGAGGAGTTCTACGAGAGCGTGAAGGTCGATCTCTTCCCGGAGGACGTGTACGTCTTCACGCCCAAGGGAGATGTCAAAACCCTTCCGCGCGGCGCGACGCTCGTCGACTTCGCGTACGCGGTTCACTCCGAGGTTGGACATCGATGCTCCGGTGCTCGCGTCAATGGCGCGATCGTTCCCTTGCGCCACAAGCTGCAGAACGGCGATGTCGTCGAGATCCTCACCAGCAGGAACCATCATCCGAGCAAGGACTGGCTTGAGTTCGCCAGCACGAGCCGCGCCCGAGGGCGGATTCGTGCTTACCTGCGCACGGAGGAGCGGAAGCACGCGGTAAAGCTCGGGAAGGAGCTCTTCGAAAAGGAGCTGCGCAAGAACGACATGTCGCTTTCGCGTTTCTTGAAGAGCAAACGCGCCAAGGAAGTCCTTTCGCACTTCCATGCGGGCACCGAGGACGAGCTGTACGCGCGCATCGGCATCGGAAAGCTGGCGCTGCCAACCGTGATGGAAGAGGTCGTTCCGAGCGAGGACACCGAGCGAGAGAGCCTACGTCCCGGATTTCTCGAGCGCACGGTTCAACGTGTCTCGGGCGATTCCGATGGTGCCAGCATCCGCATCGAAGGCATGGACAACATGCTCGTGAGGTTTGCCCAGTGCTGTAACCCGGTCCCGGGCGATGCCGTCACCGGTTGGATCACGCGAGGTCGCGGGGTGTCGGTGCATCGCAGGGGCTGTCCGCGGGTGTTGGAGCTCGATCCCGAGCGCCGTGTCCAGGTCACTTGGGCTGACGATATCGACGTTGATCTTCCGGTCTCCCTCCGAGTCATGACCGATGACCGCGCCGGTATCCTTGCTTCGGTGTCGTCGGTGTTTTCGTCCAACGGCATCAGCATCAGCGAGGCGTCGTGCCTGTCAAAGGACGGGCGCGCCGAAAACATGTTCCACTTCCGAGTCGGCGACCTCGATCGCCTACGAGACATCATGCGAGGCGTAGCCAAACTAAAGGGCGTCCTAGACGTAGAACGCGTCTAGCCCGGCACTGGCACTGCTCGGTCACTCTTCGAGCGCTGTCGATCGCCACACGATCCACAGCGCTCCCGCCGTCCCCACGACCCCCAGCAGGAGCAGCCACCAGTGGACGTGCTCCACACGCTGCGTAAGCGTGTTGAAGCCCTCGATGCGGACCAGCGTAGCCGGAAGCAACAACGGGAGTGCGTTCACACCCGCGTGCATCGCAATGCTGGCCAAGGTGGATTTCGTTCGCAGCGCGACCGCCCCGAGCACGAGCCCTCCGAGCGTCGCGTAAAGCACGGCAGTAGGTTCGACGTGTACCAACCCGAATAGCAGCGAGCTCCAAACCAGTGCGCGACGCGTGCCGTATTGCTCTTTCAGGTCTTGAAGAAGCCAGCCTCGAAACAGCAGTTCCTCCGTGACCGGGGCCACCAAGACCAGTGCGAGGAGGACCGAGACGCCACCCCACCAGGTCGTCGGGTTGATCAGCCGGTGGCGCCGCGCAAGCTCGTCGAAGCTGACAGGCCAGACCTCTTGAACGAGGTTGCCGACCTCGGCGAGCGGGATCTGCATGAACGCTCCTGCGATGAAGCACAGGGCTACCATCCCTCCGATGAGAGGGCGCACGTGCACCGATTCCAGGAGACCGCCCTCACGCCGCTTGTACGGAAACGCGACGATAAAGATGACTCCGACGCCCGCGGCCTGTACCAGTGCATAGTTCAGCGGGGCTTGGGCCGCCGTATGGACGGCCTCGCCCCAGGTGGCCGACCAGCTTCTGAGCTGCAGAAAACCGGCGAGCGCCATGAACAGTTGGTTGAGCACCGGGACGGCCAGCGCGATGACCAGAGCTCTCAGATATCCACCCACGACAACGCGTAGCCTGACACGTTCCTCTGGATACCGCGCAAGATATGAACCTGCTTTGATCGGCGGACCCTGCTATAGCGGCTGGGCACCATGAGGATCCGTTTCCTGTTCATTGCTGGGTTGCTGAGCCTCACCGTCGCGTGCGCACACTCTAGGTCGACTGTCCGCGGTACTGGTGGCGCCCGGGTCAAGAGCGCGGAGCCGATCCCGCAGGCGGAGTATCCAGACGAGACGAGGCGCTTCTTGCGGATGCCCGTTGGCAGTTCGGAGCGCGTGAAGTTGCGGGACCGCCTGATCGCGTCCGTGCTGTCCCAGGCGCAGAGCCTGGCTGACGTCGGCGACTACGAAGGTGTCGTCGTCGAAGTGAGTCGCCTGACCATGTTCCTCTCTCCATCCGACTACGCGGCGGGTGTTCTTCCGAAGTACGTCGAACCCATCGCGAAGCACATCGCCGATCGCGGCGGACGGCTAGGGGACGAGGGAAATGTGCTCGCCGCCAACTTCATCCTCGAACGCTTGACCGGGGACGCGATATATCAGCGCCGCTACGACGCCGTGGCGAGCTGGGGGCGCGAGGCGCGCGCCGACCTCGATACGGTCTCCCAGCAATATGCCGGTCTCATTTCGGTCTGGATCGATCATGCGGACCTGACCCCTGCGCCGGAGGTCCTCGATACACTGGCTGATCTGCACATCGCGGGGCGTGACGCGGTTGCTGCCGAGAGCGCCGAGAATCGCCACCGTCTCGGGATCGCAGGCGAACGTCAGCTCCGGCTAGCGCCTTTGAATGTCGCGGCGGTGTATCTCACGCATGGAGACATCGAGTCGGCGGTCGCGAAGGTCGGGTCGATGGCGCAGGGGGGTGCGGGCGGCGAGCTTCAGCTTCGACTCCTCGACCTGATGCAGGCGGCCCGGAGCACCGATGAAGTGGGCGCGGCGGCGACATTTGAGCTCGTCGAGGGCTATCGAGTGGCCCGGCCCGATGTTGCGGCGGGCCTGTGCCGGTCCGCCCTGGTCCGTTTCCCTCAGGACCATCGGTTTCCCACCTGCATGGCTCGTGTGGCAGCGGATGCGGAGCAGTTCGCCGACGCGACGGCCTGGTACGTGATCTCGATCGAGCTAGCGCCCGAGATGATCGAGCTCTACGACGAGGCCTTGGGCCAGCTCGACGAGTTCATCAAGAGTCGGTTGGCGGACCCGCACCCAGAGCGATCTAGCTCGCTCGCCCGCGGTGCCGAGACGATTCTCGCCGAGCGGCAGAAGCGATGGCCGGACTCTGCACCGCCGATGGCACCCAACGAGCTCGAGTTCCTGATCGGCATGCTCGAGATGAACGCTGGTCACGCCGATGAGGCCCAGGAGCGCTTCGAGCAGAGCATCGAAAACGACGAGGACCCAGCTGCTTTGTCGCAACTCGGACTGCTACTCGAGCGAACGGGCCACCCGGGGGAGGCCGAGCAACGCTACCGCCGCGCGCTGGCGCTATCCCCTTCCGACTCACTGGCCCACGATCTTCAGCGCGCCGACATCCTCGAGAATCTGGGCAACGCCGCCCGCAGTCAGGGCAGGACCCGAGAGATGACCGCACACTACAACGCGGCGCTCAGGTCATGGACCGAAGCGCACGACCAGGTGGAGGGGCCCACCGCTGCGCTCGTCGAGATGCGGCGCGGCGTGCTCTTGGATGGTCTCGGCCGTCACGAAGAAGCGGTCGATGCGTTCGAAACGGCGATGTCCCATGCACCGCAATGGCGCGACGTGTACGCAGGCATCCTGGCGCATCTCGTCTCCTCGAACCCCGACTTCGAGCTCGCGTCTTCGGTTTGGCGTAGGTCGCAACTGCATCTCACGTTGCCCCCCGAGTGGAAGGTCTACTTCACGCTGTGGATTCAGCTGATCACCGCGCGTTCGGGGCAACCTCCCGCCGCAGAGCACACCGACCTTCTCCGGCGTCTCGGCGGCGGCTCCAATTGGTGGGGCAAGCTTGCGAGCTTCGGCGCCGGCGACCTCGACTATGCAGATCTCATGAGCGTGGCGTCGAGTCTTGGAGAGGAGACCGAGGCGCTCTACTACGAGGGTACACGCCTTTTCATCGCCGCGGAGCACGAAGCTGCGAACGACCAGTTCCGGCGTGTCCTCGACACCAAGATGGTGAGCTTCTTCGAGTACGAGATGGCTCGGAAGCTACTTCTCGACCAGAAGAGGGCCAGCGAACCCAAGCCGTGATCAACCTCAGCCTTGCTCGGGACGCAGACCGATGGCCTCGAAAGCCTCACGCACATCTTTAGGGGCTTCGACCAGCTCGATCAGCACGCCTTCACCGCCGATCGGGGCCGCCTCGTTGCCCTTGGGGTGGATGAAGCAGACACGGTGGCCTGCGGCGCCCACGCGAATACCACCTGGTGTGAACCGCACGCCCTGCTCGCCCAGCCACCGTACGGCCATCTCGATGTCGTCGACCCACAGGCCGATATGATTGAGCGGCGGCGTGTCGACCCGAGGTTTTTTTTCGGGATCGATGGGCTGCATCAGATCGACCTCGACCGTGAAGGGACCGGCACCCATCGTCACGATGTCCTCGTCGACGTTCTCCTTTGCGCTCTTGAAGTTGCCGTGTGGCGTCAGACCCAACGTGTCGACCCAGAGGCGGCGCAGCGCGTTCTTGTCGGCGGCGCCGACGGCCACCTGCTGGATTCCCAAGACCTTGAACGGACGAGTCGTCATGTTTCCTCGTTTGGAGCGGCTGACCATACCCCGGTTGCCGCGCATGTCCACATGGGACAACCTCACGCCGCGTGAAGACCTCACTGACCGGAATCAAGCCCACGAACTTGCCGCACCTGGGTAATTATTTAGGCGCGATTCAGCCCGCGCTGTCGCTGGTCGATGAGTATCGCACGCTGTATTTCATCGCCGACTACCACGCGTTGACGACGGTTCGCGATGCGGACGCGCTGCGCGGCCATATTCGCGACGTGGCTGCGACGTGGCTCGCTTGCGGTCTCGATCCGGAGCGCACGTTGCTTTACAGGCAATCGGACGTTCCCGAGGTTTTCGAGCTCACGTGGGTGTTGAGCTGTCTTCTCGCGACGGGGCAGCTCGAGCGCGGCCACGCATACAAAGATGCGCTGTCGCGCGGCGAATCGCCGAGCGCGGGCCTATTCAACTACCCTGCACTCATGGCGGCCGATATTCTGCTGTATGACACCGACGTCGTGCCGATTGGCAAAGACCAAAAACAGCATCTCGAGCTGACACGCGACGTGGCGATGCGGCTCAATCACATCTACGGCGATGATACCTTGGTCATCCCCGAGGCGTTGATCAGTCAGGCCCCGCTCGTCCCAGGGACCGACGGCCAGAAGATGAGCAAGAGCAAGGGCAACGGCATCCCGCTCTTCGAGCCGACAAAGAAGCTCCGTAAGGCGATCATGAGCATCAAGACTACGTCCGAGGGCCTCGAGGATCCCAAGGCCGCTGAAGGCTCCACGATCTACGATCTCTACGCGTTGGTCGCCCCCGAGCGGGCGCCGGAGATGAAGCAGAAGCTCGCAGCGGGAGGCTACGGCTGGGGCCACGCCAAAGAAGATCTCTTCCAAGCCATCGAAGCGGAAATCGGCCCCAAGCGAGACGCGTATCTAGCGATGCGCGCTGACGAGGAACAGCTCGATGCGATTCTCCACGCCGGCGCCGGCAAGGCCCGCCAGATCGCGCGCGCTACGATTCAGCGCGTGCGAAGCGCCGTCGGCATCGACTGACTCAATAGATGCTGCTCCACTGGGAGTCGTCTTCGAAGTTCTCGTACTGTTCATGCGCCCGAGCGGGTTGACTCGATTGCTCGACTTCTGGGATCATGAGCAGGCCGGGATGCCCGCTTTCGATCGATTCGTTCGTCAGTAGAAAGGTTTGCTTGTGCTTCTGCCAGGTCTGCCGAATCACGGTGTTCGCTAGGACCATCGTGCTCTGGTCGTACCAACGGACCGCCACGCGCGAGAACGCGCCAGCGCCCTCTTCATCGGTGTGGGGGTCCATCCCGAGGATCTCGGTATCCGCGATTTGAATGTCCCGGCCCCAGCGCACGTGCGAGAGCTTGAACTGCGGTCGGAACGGCGGCGCGACGTATCCGCTCGCCACGTCCATACGGCCCCAACGGGTGCCCTCGTTGAGCTCGATGACCGCATCACGCATTCGAGTCTCGGGGCTCAGGTTTTCTAGCAAGCAGCCAGAGAGCCCGATCAATAGAACCGCCCACCAGAATCGTCTCGCCATGGCCCGACGCTAGGCCCGACCCTCGGCAGTGGGCAACTAATTGGCCAAGCGGGCCCGAGCGGCCCTGTTGTCTGGGTCGACCGACAGGGCTTTACGCCACGCCTTGCGGGCGCCGGCGGTATCGCCCTCCAGCCGCAGCGCGTCGCCGTACAGGATGTGATACTCCGCCCGGCGCGACCTCTTTCGCGCGGCTTTCTTGGCCCACTTGGCGGCGCGAGCACCATCCTTTTTGGCGATGTACAACGCCGCGTACCCCGCCATGGCCTGCGGGTTCTTGGGGTCCAGCTCCCAGGCACGATCGAGCGTCGCCTCGGCGAGCCGAAAGTTGCCGCTGCGGATCATCGGCAGCGCGCGGTGGACGAGCACGTCGGAGGCCTTGGCCGGGTCCCGCGGCAAGTTCTGGGTCGGAACCGAAAGGGCCTTCGACTTGGTGGCGGCGGCCTCCCGCTTGGCGGGCTT
>CBDURI010000114.1:0-8193 GCA_965369435.1 uncultured bacterium | reverse complement strand
GTTCATCCCCCTGGTGAACCTATTTTTCATGCCGGCGGCGGTGGCCGGCGGGACGTTGCTTTTTCTGGCACTGCAGCAGGAAGGCAGCCAGCAGTAGCTGCCACTGTCAGTGCCAGGGGTCCGGAATCAAGGACGGTGAGGTATCGGGTTTTTGGGTGCGGATTCGTGGGGTGCTAGTCTGTCGGGCAAGGGGATTGGTTATGCAGCGTTCATCCTATGTAGCGTTCTTGGTGTCTTTTGGGCTGCTTCTCGGGGCGGGCGTGTTTGCGCAGAAGGGCAGCGCCAGCAACCGCGGGCCGAGCGCGCTCGAGCAGTCGATGGGCGAGATTCAATGGGGGTGGACGCCGGAGCAGGTGTATCGCCACCTCAAGAAGGACATCGAGGCGTCGTACCAAGGGTCGATCTCGAAGACGACCGATGCGATCGAGGAGGACCGGCTCCGCCACAAGATGGCTCAGGAGGCCGCTCAGATTCGCGACTCCCACTTCGAGTTCGACGGTACGCCGAGCGCCTACGATTCCAGCTACCTCAAAGGTGAGTTCACTCACAAAAATGGCGAATCGTTGCTTCGAGTTCGAACGAAGACCACGCAGGACTACTTCTTCTTCATCAAGGAGCGGCTGTGGAAGCGATATCGCGCGTTTGACGCATCGGTATTCGAGGGAGCAACGTTTACCCAGTTCGGCAACGCCCTTCAGGAGCGCTACGGCAAGGCCAAGAAGAAGCACGGCTCATCCTCCGCAGGGGAGGGGTCCGGCCAATGGTACGAGTGGAAAGAGTCTCGAGTGCTCGCGCGGGCCGTCGATAACAACGAATTCTACGGTTTCTACTGCCTCATACTCGAGGATCCGAAAACCGTCGCGCACTTGGCCCAGTTGCGAAAGAACAAGCCGGCGCCGGCAGAGACCTCAGGCACGTTGGTCGACCTGGTTGGCGAGGACAGCCACGGCGACCAGCACGCGGACATCGCGGACCGGATCACAGGCGAGATTCGGCGTCACGATACGCCGACCGTAGACGAGAAAAAATAGCGCCGACGTGGGTGGGGGTAGGATTTACACCGCCCCATTGCCCCCGCTAACCTGATCACTCGTGAGGGGTCCGGGTTTGCGGTATCGTCTGCGTTTCCATCTACAAGAGGTCGACCTGAGCGGCGACGAAATCGTCGTTGGCCGAGGCTCGATGGGTCACGTGACGATCGACGATCCGATGCTGTCGCGCCGACACATTCGCATCGACCTGTCCGGAGCCGAGCCGACACTGGAAGACCTTCAGAGCCGCAACGGGACTCAGCTCAACGGACGGCCGCTCGTCGGTCGCGCTACGCTCAAAGACGGCGACCGGATTCGCATGGGGACGCAGGAGCTGGTGTTCCTGGTTCCGAACGCCGTGAAGAAGAACCAGCGGACGACCTGTGGGCTCAAGTTCTGTGCGGGGTGTGCGGTCCCGTATCCGAGCACGGGCGCGCAGTGCCCGCACTGCGGCGCGATCCCCACAGAGGAGGGCGTGTCCACCTCGGTGCGCGACGTGGCGGCGTCGGGTTGGACATTTCATCTGCTGTCGCAAGTCGTGGACCGCGCGATCGACCAGGGCCGCCTGGCCGATGCTGAACGCATGATGTCCAGAGGGGTTTCCGAGCTCGAGGAGCAGCTCGAAGAGGGCATCGATGTCGAGCCGAATCGCGTCCTCGGTGTCGCGGAGTGCGCTGTCCGCCTCGGATGCGCGCTACGGAGCGCCCGTTGGCTCGATATTGGAGCCCGGCTGTACGGTAGCGCTAGTGAGGCCCCTTCGAGTGAGGTGCTCGCTCTCGTGGACGCACTGCCCCCCGATGCCCGGCTAGCCGATGCGATGAGCGCCCTGCGCCTCGCGCACTAGTGGGCGGAGACTACTTGTTCGAGGCCCTCTAGACGCCGAACGAGGAACCGCTGGGACGCGCCGTAGTCCGCCGCGCGCTTCTGGATCACGTGCAGGTACGCGCGAAGGTAGTGAGGCTTGGAGTACTTATTGGTGCGTACGAGGTTGTGCAGCGCTTCGATGGTGTCGGCTTCCATGAGTCGCCCGGTGGCCGTGTGCATCCGGAAGACCCAGTCGATCCATCTCGTGTCGTGGAGCCCTTGGGCCAACTGCAACGCGTAGGTGGTGGCTCCCTGGAACAGCGTATCGGGGTCATCCTTTTCGGAGTCACTCAAGGGCTGATGCGCGAGCGCGCGTTCGAGCAGCGTATCGAGATGTGGCATCAGAATTCTCTGGGCTTCTTCGAAGCGCCCCATGGCGATCGCTTTGCTTGCGATGCCCGCGATCACGTCAAGAGCGCGCGCGGTGCGCGTGTCCTCCGCGCCCCAAGCATGAGATGACGAGTCCACACGGCCGTTCGTGCTTGCCATGGTTTCGCCCGCCATCGAGGAAAGCCGCTTTCCGCATTCGCCACAGCGCCGCTTCGCCGCGCCGTTGATCGCTCCGCAGGATTCGCAGACGACGTATTCCGCAGTTTCCTTCGTGCCGTCCCGCAGTTTGTCGGCGTCGATCAAGACGAGCTCTTGGGAGCCGATGTAGATGCGGTCCATGTGCGTCAGCCGTCGAGGGCCGTTGATGCGCACGCCGTTGACCGCTACGCCGTTGCGGCTACCGAGGTCTTCGACCACGACTGCATCGGGGCCGACATGCAGCACCGCGTGCTTTCGAGACACCAGTCCATCCGCCAATGCGAGGCTGCATGACGAGCTCCGACCAATCGCGAACTCCCCGAGGGACATCTCGAGATTGGTCGACTGATATCGCAGTCTATAGTGCGCCACCCCACGCAGTAGAATAGCAGGTGAGGGGGCCGCGCGTCGAATGAAGCGCAGGGGAAACCCGCCGATACCTCGACGGAAATTCAGCCTAGAAGCTGGTGATCTCTTCGAGCCCGGCCACGGCCCCGAGCCCCTTTTCCAGGCTCCCCTGCGTTTGCAGGGTCGAGTCCATGAGGCGTCCGAGCTCGGCCAAGTCGCGGCGGTACGAGGCGAACGCGTTCTTGCGCTGGCCGAGCACCCCCACGGACTGGTCCGGATTCGTGAGAATGACGTAGTTGCTCGCGTTCTTGCGCAAGTCCTGGCCCATGTAGAGCTCTTTGTCGAAGGGCTTACTGCCCCGTGTCACGCGAACCTTGAGTGTCGCAGAAGCAGCGTCCGCGTCGGGCATGTCCACGTACACCAGGCCACAGCGAAAGCCGCCTTCACCGACGGTCGGTACGCAACCGGTCGGACTGGTGGTGATCGCCGTCTCGTCCTGCGCGGCCTCGTCGAGCTCGCTACGACGTGACGCGGGAAGCACCCTGCCAGCGATGCTATCGAATTTATCCCAAAGCTCGCCCACCTGGCGCGCGTACAGGAACAACGCGTTGACGGTCTCCTGGTTGAACTTCGTGTAGTTGAGTCCCACGAAATCACTGGCGGTAAAAGGGGTTGGTAGTGCGCGAAGCTGCTCGATCGCTTCGTAGTCGACGGAGGGCCCTTCTCCCGGCCGCGCCTTCGCTGCGTCGGCTGCCCGGTTGAGCAGTCGCTTGGCTTCCGTCACCTGGTCCGCTGCTGCGCGGACGCCTTCGTAGACCGCCTTGCCGTCGCGAACCGCGACGTTGTACTGGCTTCGCTTACTCATCACGGTGGACGAGAGAACGCCCAAAAACAGTCCGAGCAGTGCCGCTCCGCCGCCGGTTATCATCATTAGCTTGCGCACGCGGCGGCTCTTGCCTGCGTGTGCCGTCGCCACTGCCTGCTCGTCGACGACAATGCGCACTTCCTGTTGCGCAGGACCCTGTGATGTCGTGCTTGCGAACGGCCCGGAGCGCTTGGCGGCCTGACCACCCACGAAGCCCGGTGGAGGCGCAACGCCCCCTAGCGTCGGCGGCGGCGGTGCAACACCCCCCTCTTCGACGCTGGTTGGCGGCGGCGCGGCGGTGTTTCTGCCGAGGCGCTCGCGGATATCTCGGACTTTCTTGGATTTTTGGAGTTGGTCTGACATTTCAGCTTCCTCAAATTTATCCGTGGAAGACCGATCTTGTCAAGGCGAGCGTCCACATCCCGCCCCTGATAGGCTTGGCCCCTCATCATGATGCCACCCCCAGTAGAAGAACGCCGCTTTGTGTCATTTGATGGCACTGAAATCGCCTATCAAGCCGTGGGCCAGGGGCGGACGATTCTGCTCTGCAATGGCCTGGGAGGCAGCTGGGAGGCGTGGAGCCACCAAATTCAGTACTTTCGGGACCGCTATCGCCTCCTGTCCTGGGACTATCGGGGTCTTTACGGCTCCTCGCTCCCGGCGGACCCCGAGGCGATGGCAATCGTCGATCACGCCCGGGACGGCCTGCACCTCCTCAGGCACGAGGGGGCCGACCGAGCCGCCATCGTCGGATGGTCGATGGGTGTTCAGGTCAGCCTCGAGATGTTTCGGGCCGCGCCGGAGCAGGTGGCCTCGCTCGCGATGCTCAACGGCCTGCCCGGCCGACCATGGGACTACGTCTTCAACCTCAACCTGGTGGGGCGATTGCTGCCCCCTTTCCTGCGCGGCCTTCGCTCGATGCCCGGGACGATCGAGGCCGTGGTGCGACAGGTGACCCGTCTTCCCGACCCGGGCGAGTGGGTCAAGCGGATCGGGCTGGCGGCGCGCACACTCGATGAGCAGGTCGTTGCAGAGCTCGTCGCGAAGGTTCGCATGGTCGACATGGACGCGCTGATCCGTCTCCTAGAGCAGATGGGGGAGCACGACGGTTGGGACCTCCTGCCGCTCATCGATGTGCCCACGTTGATTATCGCGGGCTCGCGAGACGTCTTCACGCCGAGGTCGGCCGCCGAGCGGATGGCTCGCCGAATTCGCGGATCGGAGATCATGCTCCTCCCGGGGGCGACACACTACGCCGCGCTGGAATATCCCGAGATGGTCAACTTGCGGCTGGAGAAGTTTTTCAGGGAGCGTGGGTACGAAGCGCTTCCAGCAGGGGCTGGTTGACGTGCTGCGCGTGAGCCGCTAGCGATCGAAACCAATGATTGTGGTGATCGACAACTACGACTCCTTTACCTACAACCTCGTGCAGTACTTGGGCGAGCTCGGGGCCGAGGTCGTGGTCGAGCGCAACGATGCGGTGAGCGTGGACGACATCCGTGAGATGGCGCCCACGGGCGTGTTGATTAGCCCTGGTCCTGGAAGGCCGGAAGAAGCCGGAATCAGCCTGGATGTCATCGCGAAGCTCGGCGCGGAGACTCCGATCTTCGGCGTATGCCTCGGTCACCAGAGTATCGGTCAGCACTTCGGAGCGTCGGTGGTACGGGCGGAGCGCCTCATGCACGGTCGCACGTCCGAGATCCTTCACGAAGGTCGCGGGGTGTTCCAAAGCCTGCCAAGCCCGTTGACCGCGACGCGCTACCACTCGCTGATCGTCGATCGCGACACGATTCCCGACGAGCTCGAGGTCACCGCGTGGACAGACCAAGGCGAAGTCATGGGGCTTCGGCACACCACGCTCCCCATCGAAGGCGTGCAGTTCCACCCCGAATCCTTTCTGACCGAACACGGTCACGAGCTCATGCGCAATTGGCTGTCCACTCTTCCGACGGGTAACGCGCCGTGATCTCGGATGTGATCAAAGAGGTCGTTGCGGGGCATGATTTGTCTTCCGCCGACGTCGAAGCCGCGATGGATGCCATCCTCGGCGGTGAAGCGTCGGGTGCTCAAATCGCCGCGTTCGTCGTGGCTCTTCGAATGAAGGGCGAGTCGGCGGACGAGATTGCGGCGGCCGCACGAGCCCTTCGAAAGCATTGCGAAACGATTCAACCGAAGGTCGACGGCCCCCTAATCGACACCTGCGGGACCGGTGGCGATGGTCTGCACACGTTCAACATCTCGACTGCCGCGGCGATCGTGACCGCGGCGTGTGGAGTGCCTGTGGCAAAGCACGGCAATCGCGCCGTTTCGTCGCAGGCGGGGAGCGCCGATGTCCTGGAAGCTTTGGGCGTGCGCATCGACCTCACGCCGGAGCGAGCTCAGCAATGTATCGAGCAGGTTGGGATCGGCTTTTTGTTCGCGCCAAGCCACCACGCTGCCATGCGGCACGCCGCCCCGGTGCGCCGGGAGCTCGGCATTCGGACGCTGTTCAACTTGCTGGGGCCGTTGTCGAATCCTGCCTCGGCGACCCATCAGGTGGTGGGCGTCTACGACTCCACGCGGGTCGAGCAGCTGGCGCAGGCGCTCGGGTCTCTTGGACTGACGGCGGCCTGGGTGGTTCACGGCCGAGACGGGCTCGACGAGGTCTCCGCCTCCGGACCCACGACGGTGGCCCAGTTACGGAACGGCAAAGTCAGCATGTTTGAAGTGCAGCCCTCTGACTTCGGCCTCCCGGAGGTGCCGCTCGAAGCGCTTCGAGGAGGGGACGCCCCTCGCAACGCCGAGATCATTCGCAGCGTGCTCGGCGCAGAGCAGGGCCCGGCGCGCGTCGCCGTTCTGCTCAACGCCGCCGCGGCTCTATGCGTCGCCGGGGTTGCCAGTGATCCGAGAGCCGCTACAGAGCGGGCTGCCGAGGCGGTCGACAGCGGCGCGGCCACGGCAACATTGGAGCGATGGGCGCAATTTACGCGAGCGTCATGACCGACTACCTCTCGGCGATTCTCGAACGCAAACGAGACGAAAATGCGCGTCGCCGCCGGCATGTGGCTGCGATGCGACCTGTCGAACGGCCTCCCCAACGCGAGCGCGGCAAGCGAGGCATCCAAGCGTTGCGCCGTACCGCCGGCGAGGCACCGGCTGTCATTGCCGAGGTGAAATTCCGAAGTCCGAGCGCCGGCGAGATCCGACGTTGGAGCCCCGGCGAAGGCGTCCGAGTCGCCCAGGGGTACGAGCGTGGTGGTGCATCGGCCGTCAGTGTTCTGGCCGATGGACCAGGCTTCGGCGGTTCACCGCTCCTGGTGCGCCGCGTCGCAAGAGCGCTCAGCATTCCCGTGCTGTACAAGGGGTTCGTTCTCGACCCGATTCAGGTCGACCTGGCGTATGACGTCGGCGCCGCACTCGTCCTGCTGCTGGTGCGCGCTCTCGAAGACTCGCAGCTCCGCGCGCTAGTCGGGGACATTCGCTCGCTCGGGATGGAGCCTGTCGTGGAGGCCGCGAACGCAGATGAGGTCGATCGTGCGGTTGCCGCCGGATCGACCATCGTGGGCGTCAACGCGCGGGACCTGAGTACCTTTCGAGTCGACAAGGACTCGGCGCAGGCATGCGTTGCGCGAATCCCTACGGAGTGCGTCGCGGTGTTCATGAGCGGGGTGCGATCGGCGGACGACCTCCGCGATGTTGCTCAGGGGCGGTCGGACGCCGTCTTGATCGGCGAAGGGCTCATGCGGTCCGAGGACCCAGGCGCTCAGCTGGCTGAGCTCTTGCGCTCGATTTAACCAATTCTTCCTGCCGTGGAAGCGTGACCCTGAAGCAGGTGCCCGCGCCGTCACGATCGATAATCTCGATTCGCCCCTGGTGCTGGTCGACGATCTGCTTTACCAGCGCGAGCCCGAGCCCGACGCCATGACTTCGACCCGAGTAGAACATGTCGAAGAGTCGCTCTCTGTGAGCTGCGCCGATGCCGCTGCCCTCGTCTGCGACTTCGAGAAAGCTGCGGCCGTCCTGGTCGCGCCCGGTGCGGACTTCGACCTTGCCGCGGTGAGGTGACGCCTGCACCGCGTTCCGGACGAGATTCCAAACGACCTGACGTATCCGGTCGGGGTCAGCCGTGACGATGACCGGCGCGTCCGGTCCGACTTCGTCGATTTGAAGCCGATTGCTCGCCGTTGCCTCGGCGCGCGCCACTGCGACCACGTCGCTCGCAACCGCGCGAAGGTCGAACGGCTCCTTCACGATCTGACTTGGACGCCCCACTTGCAGCATGGTCGTCACCAACGAGTTCAATCGCTCGACTTCGGAGATGACGATGCCCAGCAGTCGGTTGTCTTCTGCGCCGAGCGCGTTTCCATCGCGGACCATCTCGACGGAGCCAGAAATCGAGCTCAGCGGATTTCGAATCTCGTGTGCGAGCCCCGTGGCGAGTTGTCCGAGCGCAGCCAGGCGTTGCGCTGCCTCCGCTTGGTCTCGGAGCGTTCGGATCTCGGTGAGATCTTGAAATGCGAGCAGCAAGCCGGACGGAGTTCCGTCTGCATCCAGCAGAGCGCTGAGGGTGTAGCCCAT
>CBDURI010000113.1:0-8419 GCA_965369435.1 uncultured bacterium | reverse complement strand
ATTACGACTTCATCATCATAGGAAGCGGCTTCGGCGGCAGCGTGCCGGCCTTGCGCCTGAGCGAAAAGGGCTACCGCGTGGCGCGTCTTGGAGCAGGGTCGACGGGTGTCGAGGACACGTTCGGTCCCGTGCCCCAGGGGATCTACTTTGGCCATCCCAGCCAACGTCGGCGTGAACCCGGCACTCACCATCACTGCCCTGGGGGAGCGGTTCAGCTCGCGCTTTGCTTCAGCCAAAAAGGAGGGCGATGATGACGCCGAGGGCGAGTGCACATAGAGCGATGAAAGGGAGCGGGCGCATCGACAACGGGCCGGGCGGCAGCCCAAGGCGCGAACCTTGCGCAAATCCTCTCGGGAACGTTGCCGGTACGTGCCGAGAGCCTCCGGTCCACGGCTTGGCTGCCTCATCGACGAGCTGTTGACTCACTTCCCAAAGGTGGCGAGCCGCTTCCGCGTCTTCGGTCGCGCTGTTGGGCTTGGCTAATTTCGCCTTGTCGAAGTAGCACCCTGTCACGCCTTCGAGCTCCGGCGACGTTGCAGCGTAGATGGACGTCCGGGCGCCCTCTGCTTCCGTCATGATGATCATCCGCGCTACCGGCGAACGGTGGAGCGCATTGAGAAACCAGTTGTTCCTGGTGATACGGCTCCGCACGTTGCCGGGGTTCAACGCATTGGAGGTAATTCCGAGATCCTTCCAGCGGCGCGCTAGCTCCTTGGAGAACAGAACGTTGGCCAGCTTGGAGTGGCCGTACACCCAGAACCCCGCCCAGTGCTTCTCGAACATCAGGTCGTCCCAGTGGATCGATTTGGGGCGCCCATGCATCGAAGACGACACGTTGATGACGCGGGCGGGCGCGGCGGCAACCAGCAAGTCCTCGAGCTCATTGGTGAGCAAGAAATGAGCGAGATGGTTGACGGCCAGCGTAGCCTCGTACCCATCCTTGCTGAGCGTGCGGTGGGTGTGCCAGACGCCCGCGTTGTTCACGAGGACGCTCAGTGAATCGAATCGCGCCTTGATGTCCTCGGCGAGCCGGCGAACCTCCGCCAACGAAGCGAAGTCTGCCTGAAACGTCTCGATGCGCGCGCCGCCCGAGCTGAGGTCCTCAGCTGCCTGCGCAAGACGCTCTGGGTCTCGGCCCACGATCCCAACCACGTCGACGTGAGCGGTCAGGCCCCGTGCCGTCTCGAGCCCGATGCCGCTACTCCCGCCGGTCACCAGCGCGTAGCGGGTCCCCGTAGCTTGCTCGCCCATCGGGCGCTTCTAGCACAGCGATCGAAAGGGAACGCCATCGGAAGGCTCTTTGGGCCAGGGCCGGGACCGCGCTCCTTGACAGGGTCGCAAAACCCGCCTAGATCGCCTGCGTTTTCCAGTATTTGTCAGCCTGAACGGCTCTTCAATCTGAGGAGGAAGTGTGAAGATCCTCGTATCCATCAAGCGCGTTGCGGACCCGGACAACGCAAGCAAGCTCAAGGTGAGCGCCGACGGTAAGGCCGTCACATCCGAAGGTCTCGAATGGAAGATGAATCCGTTCGACGACTGGAGCCTCGAAGCCGCCCTGCGACTGACCGAAAACGCCGCCGAAAAGAACGCGCGTGTCGGTGAGGTCGTGCTGGTCTCGATTGGCCCGAACGATGAGCACACCCAGCGAATCATCCGTGAAGGCCTCGCAAAGGGCGCCGAGCGGGGCATCCTCGTCGAAGCCGAAGAGGGCAGCCTCGACGCCGGCGTGGTGGCTTCAATACTGAAGGCAATCGCGGACAAGGAAAGTCCTGACCTCGTCGTGATGGGCAAGCAGGCGGCCGACGGCGACTCCAACGTCGCGGGGACGAAGCTTGCCGAGAAGCTAGGCTGGCCGATCATCAACTACGCGATGAAGATCAAGACCAACGACGACGGCAAGACCCTCGAGGTTCAGCGTGAGCTCGACACGGGCGTCGCCACCGTGAAGGTCACCGGTCCGGCAGTGCTCACCACCTCCGACCGCATCCTCCATCCGGAATCGGTCAAGAACGGCGTGACTCCCGACGACCACCAGTACGCGAAGCTGGAAGTGGGCGGCCGTTACGCGTCGCTCAAGGGCATCATGCAGGCCAAGAAGAAGACCATCGACCAGATGTCGATCGGCGACCTCGGTGTCGACGCCAGCAAGTCGCTCAACTACACGAAGTTCGAGCTGCCACCGGCGCGTTCGGGTGAAACGACGTTCGTCGAGGACGTCGCGGATCTCGTCGACAAGCTCCACAACACCGCCAAGGTCATCTAACCCTCGAGAAACGGAAAGGAAGCATCAGACATGGCTAATGTTCTCGTTGTTGCGGAGTTGCTTGAGGGCAAAGCACGCAAAACCACTCTTTGTGCCGTCACGGCCGCGAAGCAGATCGCGGAAGGAACCGGCGGTTCGTTCGACATCCTCTCCATTGGAGAAGGCGCAGGCGCGGCGGCAGACGAGCTCGCCGGCTACGGCGCGGGCAAAATGCTCAAGGCGGAGATCGCTGGCGGCTACACTTGCGAGAAGTATGCGGCAACCGTCGCGGAGGCTGGCAAGGGCTACGACGTCCTCGTTGCTTGCGCGACCGCGTACGGCAAGGACTTGCTCCCACGTGTCGCTGCCAAGCTCGATGCGGGCGTGGCGTCCGACATCTCGACGGTAAACACCGACGGCGGCAAGCTGTCGTACACGCGGCCAATGTACGCGGGCAACGTGTCCGGAACGGTCGAGATCACGACCGACAAGCAAGTCGTCACCGTGCGTCAGGCCGAATTCGATGCGGCAGAGGCTTCGGGTGGCGCAAGCCCCGCAGAAGACATCGCCATACAAAGCGACCCGGCTGCGGACAAGGTCGAGTTCCTCGGCGTCGAGGTCGTGAAGAGCGAGCGTCCGGAGCTCACCGATGCAGACGTGGTCGTGTCGGGTGGCCGTGCACTCAAGAGCGCGGAGAACTTCACCAACATCATCGAGCCCTTGGTCGACGCACTAGGCGCCGCCATGGGTGCGTCGCGCGCCGCGTGTGACGCCGGGTACGTGCCGCCGGAGCTGCAAGTTGGCCAGACCGGCAAGGTCGTCGCGCCCAACCTCTACATCGCGATCGGTATCTCGGGCGCCATCCAGCATTTGGCCGGCATGAAGGGCAGCAAGACGATCGTCGCGATCAACAAGGACAAGGAGGCGCCGATCGCTCAGGTTGCCGACTATTTCCTGGTCGCCGACCTCTTCGACGTCGTCCCCGCGCTCACCGACGCTGTGAAGAAGCTGTAGCTCCTTTAGGGCCCGGTACGGCCCGCAAAACACGAGGAAGAAGCCCGGGTGGCAAAGGCTCCCGGGCTTTTTTTGGCGTACTGGCTTCGTGATCCGGCACAATTCGGCGATGGCTTGGTCCCTCGCACTATTGCCCGTACTTGCGGTGGCGCTCGTGGCGCTTCAAAAGGCTCAGCGACGCCGGCGGACGGTGACTGAGGATTCGCCCTCCCACTCGCTGCATTCTGCGCAGCTGGACGTGCCACCCCCGGCGGGCTCGGAACGCAGTACGGAGCCCGGGGCCACGCGGCTGAGGAGCTGCCCCGTGTGCCTCTCGGAGTATCCGACTCGGGACCGGTTCTGCGTCCGCGACGGCGCAGAACTGATGGAAGGCTCCTCGTCGGGGCCCTTCACACAAGGGACGATCTGCCCCACCTGCCGGCGAGGCTACCCCTTCGATGCCCGGTTTTGCCCCGAAGATGCGGACGAGCTGGTGCCCTATGGCCTGTACGGGGCTGCGAGCGCCACACGACCCCCGCTGAGGCTCGATGCCACCAAGATCTGCCCCGAATGCGGGATTCGTCACGCCGCGGCCCATCTGTTCTGCGGTGACGACGGCACCCAGCTGGTCGTCGTGAACTGAAAAGACCCAAGGATTCCCGGAGACGAGGGTCCAAGCGCGCGGGGACAACCTTCGTGGACTTCTTGCTCGGCATAGGAAAGGACCGCTATGATCGCGGTCCTAAAGGGGAATCTTCGATCCGGCATGCGTCCACTCACCCTGGGCCGGAAGGAGATGGGGGCTACAGATGAAGATCGTTTGCGATAGCTGCGGTGCCAAATATTCCATTGCCGATGAAAAAGTCGCTGGGAAAATCTTCAAGATCCGATGCAAGAAGTGCTCGTCGGTGCTGGAGGTGCGCGGTGATCAGACCGGCGCACACCCATTCGGTACGGTCACCTCACCGCAGGATCCGGGGGGCGAAGCAACCTGGTACATCGTGGTCGACGGCGAGCAGCAGGGACCGCTTCGACCGATCGAGTTGAGTCAGCTGTTCGCGAAGGGCAGTGTCGGGCTCGACTCTTACGTGTGGAAGGAAGGGTTCGACGACTGGAAGGTCTCCGGCGATGTGGCGGAGCTCGCCACGGTGTTCGGCGGCGCGGCGGCGCAGGCGAAGAGCGCGGCTGCCGACGATACCTCGTCGTTCGGCACGGGCGGCGACCTGTTCAGCGATGGAAACGGTCGTGAGCCGACGAGCGAGATCGATACGAGCGGCAACATGTTCGCAGGCTTCGACGAGAACCCCACGCCGACAGGGGCCCAAGACTCGCCGCTCGGAGCAACTGCTGACGGCTCGGGCGCCGCGGCAGGCATTGCTGGCTTCGGTGGAGGCGCCGTGGGCGCATCCACCCCTGAGCGCATGACGGGTCAACGCAACGAAAACTCCGTGCTCTTCTCGCTCACGAATCTACAGCAGCTCGCATCGCGTGGCGGTACACCTGCAGAGGCGGCGCCTGTGGCAGCAAGCCAAGTGTCTGCTTCAACCGGGGCGCCAGCCGCGGTCGAAGGCTCGGGCCTCATCGATATTCGTGCGCTCGCGAAATCCACCACGCCGGGCACCAGAACCGCTCCGTCACAGGCGGTCGATGATCTTCTGGCGATCGGCACGGGCGGCGGCGCCTCGCTCGGGACACCTTTGCTGGGCCCAGCCCCGCTAGACACCTCGGACAGCAGCCGCTGGCTGTGGATCGGCGGAGCCGCGATCGCGGTGCTCGCCATCGTCGGCGCGGGAATCGGCGTCGGCATGGTGCTTGGAGGCTCGGAGGACGACGCTCTCGAAATCACCGCAGCCGCTGGGCAAGAACCGAGCGAGCCCATGCCGGGTTCGAACGAAGTGGCGACCGGGGCGCAGGCCCCCACCGATCCGCCTGAAGACGCGCTCGCCGTCGCGGAGCCGATCGAGGCTGCAACCATCGAGGAGCCCACCGAGGTCGCGGCCGAGATCCAGGCACCCGCACCCAGAAAGCGCACCTCCTCGAGCTCACAGCGACGGCAACGAACGTCCAGAAGCTCCTCGAGTAGCTCGTCCAAGAGCACCGCATCTGCGAAGCCCGCGCCTAAAAAGCGCAGCAGCAACAATCTCGATGCGCTCATGGACGAGGTGGTTGGCGGCTCTGCTCCTTCCAAGTCGAAGCAGACCACGAGGTCATCGAGCTCGAGCAGCTCGAACCTCCCCGACACGCCCACACGCAACGACGTGAAGACCGCGCTTCAGGGCGTGAGCGGCGCGGTGAAGTCCTGCAAGAAGGACAGCGGCGGAACCGCAGCTGTCAGCGTCGTGTTTAGCGGCAAGACGGGGCGCGTCTCGAGCGCGAAGGTCACGTCGGGCCCCTTCAAGGGAACCGCCGTTGGCTCCTGCATCGCATCCGCGGCCAAGCGTGCCCGCGTGCCACGATTCAAGCAGGGATCATTCAAAGTGACCTTCCCCTACAGGCTCTAGAGGCTCTCCAGGAATCGCACCCCCGTCGCCACGCCGAACCCGGTCCCACCCTTCGGCAAGCGCCCGTGCGCGCGGTCGGTGAAGGAAGGTCCGGCAATGTCGAGATGCATCCAGGTGGTCTCGTCGGTGAACTCTTTCAAGAAGAGGGCCGCAGTGATCGAGCCTCCGTAGCGGCCACCCACGTGTTTGAGGTCGGCGATGGTGCTCTTGAGAGTCGAGCGTAGATCCGTGTCGAGCGGCATCCGCCAGAATGACTCGCCCTCCCCCTCTGCGGCGTCGAGATACTTCGAAGCAAGCTCGTCGTCGTCGGTGTAGAGCGCGGCGCGCCACGGACCGAGCGCGACCATGCACGCGCCGGTGAGCGTTGCGTGGTCGATCATGTAATCGGGCTTGAGCTTGCGCACCGACCAAGTGAGCACGTCGGCGAGCACCAGCCGCCCCTCGGCATCGGTGTTGATGACCTCGACGGTTTTGCCTTCCAAGGACTTGTAGACGTCGCCGGGCCGATAGGCCTTCGCACCGGTCATGTTCTCGGTGGAGCCCACGACCGCGTGTACCTCGATGGGGAGCTTGAGCCGCGCGGCCGCAAACACGATACCGAGGGTGGTGGCGGCACCGGCCATGTCGCACTTCATGTCGATCATCGAGCCGGCCGGCTTGATGCACAGGCCACCGGAATCGAACGTGAGGCCCTTACCCACGAAGACGACCTTTTTCTTTGGGCGCGTGGGCTTGTAGACCACGTGAATGACCCGAGGTTCGATCGCGCTGCCCTTGTTCACGGCAAGCAGGAGGTTCATGCCCTCCTTCTCGATGCGCGCCTTGTTCCAAACGCGGCACGACAAACCGAGCTTTCGAGATTCGGCCGAAGCCGCGCGCGCCAACGTGACCGGATTCAGATCGTTGGGGGGGCGGTTGACCAAATCGCGGGCGAAATTGGAGCTCTCGGCGACGGCCTTGCCAGCTCGTATGGCCGCGCGCAGGCCGCGCGTGCCCTTTGGGGCCCCGAGGATGACGGCCGAGGTGAGCGTCTCGGCAGCCGTCTTGTCGCTCTTGTACTCCGCGTATCGGTAGGCTCCGGCCACGAGACCGTGAGACACGGCACGAACTGACTCTGGTGTGACTCCCGGGAGCTCGACCGCAGCGCTCTTGCGCGCGCGCGCGACGGACGCGAGTGCATGGCCCATGTTCCAGGCGATCTTCTGCACGTCTTTTTCGGTGCCAATACCGACGAGGAGCAACCAACGGGATTTCGCTTTGCCGGCGGCGGCAACCTTCAGTGTCTGCGAGGCCTTGCCCGCGAAACGCTCGTCAGAGGCGAGAGGCTTGATGCTGCCCTTGCCGGTGACGACCTCGATCCGGCCCAATGCTCGACTGAGCTTTGTTTTCCCCGATGGAACGGCGACAGCGACGATGTCCGCGGTCGACTTGTCCCAAGTGCCCTCAGAAAGTGAAATCTTCATCTGACTCCTTCTCAACCTGGTCGGCGGGATACTGACAGGAACTCCTGCGGCCAACAAACGAAAGCGAGCTGTCCGTTGGGTGGCGGCCGCCGTCGCTCACCGCCGGAACCGCCAAGTCGAGCGCCGTAGCCCCCGAGGATCACTAGGCCCCGCGCTGGCGCCGCATTTGCATTGGAGTGGAAACGCATTCCAACCAGGAGGACACATGCTCGAAGAAAACAAGGTGAAGATCGCGTACACGGTCGTCGAACGAAGCAAGGACGGCCGAAAGTTCTGGGTTCGCGTGGGCGCCGCGTTCGTCAATCGCGACGGAAGCCTCAGCGTTCGGCTCGACGCCATGCCGGTCAACGGCGAGCTGCAGATCAGAGACTATCAGCCGAGGGAGGCCCGTGAGACGACCTCCAGCGAACAGGCAGCCTGATGTGGCGCTTTCTCGTTCTTGCAGTCGCTCTTTGCACACTGCATGCCGGACACGCCATGGCCGCCGGAGGGGGCGCCGGGCCCTCGGAGCAAGGGCCGCCCAGTGTCGAGCAGGACAAGCGGATCAACATCAACGAAGCCGGGCCTGATGTTCTCGTTCAGCTCCCGGGCATCGGGCCAAGCCGCGCCCAAGCAATCATCGCCGAACGCGAGAAGCGGCGCTTCCGACGCATCGAAGACATCATTCGGGTGCCCGGCATCGGGCGAAAAACGTTCGGCCGAATCCGCGATTCGATTCGCGTCCAATAGACGCTACCGCTGCCGGGCTGGACGGCCTACGGTTAGGCGATGGTGCCAACGACCCAGGTGCGGGAGGCCGCCGAAGCTGACCGCGACGTCCTGATGGGGTTTCATCGGGCTCTCTACCAAGGCCATCGGAACGAGGTCGTAAGCAAGCAAGACCTCCCCCTCATCGAGTACCGAGACTACGACCGCATCCTGCGGGACGACCTGGAAACACTCTTGAGAGACCCAAGTAGCCACGTCCTGGTGGCCGAGTCGCAGGGCGTGGTCGTTGGCTACATCACCGGCCGAACCACGGTCGAAGCAAGACGCGTCCTGTCACGCAGGGGCGTCGTCGAAGATTGGTACGTCGCACCGGAGTCGCGCGGCGCGGGCACGGGGTCGCTGCTGCTTCGAGAGATCGAGGCACGCTTCGCGGCGGCCGGCTGCGAGGTGATCGAGTCAGCAACGTGGTCGAGCAACGAGGGGGCGAGACGAGCGCACGACGCGCTTGGCTT
>CBDURI010000112.1:0-8480 GCA_965369435.1 uncultured bacterium | reverse complement strand
TGCGCCTCGCTGCCCTTCGGGTGGACCGAGCCATCCGTCATCTTGTAGCCGCCGCCGCTTTCGAACGACTTCTTGGCGTTATCCCAAGCGCCGCCGGCGTTGGCCATGAAGAGCGCCATCGTCACGCCCGACACGGTGACACCGGCAAGCAAGCCGCCGAGCGGCTCCGGGCCCATCGGGAAGCCCACGACAACCGGGGTCAGAATGGCGAGCGCACCGGGCGCCACCATGCGCTTTAGAGAAGCCTCGGTCGAGATCTTCACGCAGCGGGCCGTGTCCGGCTTCGCCTTGCCCTCGAGCAGCCCCGGAATCTCACGGAACTGACGACGGACCTCTTCGATCATCTCCATCGCCGCGACTCCGACCGCCTTCATCGCCATCGACGAGAAGAGGAAGGGGAGCATGCCACCAAGGAACAGGCCGGCCATGACGAGTGGCTTCGAAATATTGATGCCCGAGATGCCTGCGGTCTGCGCAAAGGCAGCGAAGAGCGCGAGAGCCGTCATGGCCGCCGAGCCGATGGCAAAGCCCTTGCCGATGGCTGCGGTGGTGTTGCCGACCGCGTCCAACTTGTCCGTGCGCTCACGCACCTCAGGCGCCTGGCCGCTCATCTCGGCGATGCCGCCGGCGTTGTCGGCGATGGGGCCGTACGCGTCGACCGCGAGCTGAATGCCGGTGGTGGAGAGCATGCCCAGCGCGGCGATGGCCACACCGTAGAGACCTGCAACGTTCGCAGCGATGACCACGCCAAAGGCGATGACGATGATCGGCATAGCGGTCGACTGCATGCCGACGGCCAAGCCCGCGATGATGTTGGTCGCAGTGCCCGTTTTGCTCTGCTCCGCGATGTTATCGACCGGACCCTTGTGCATCGACGTGTAATACGACGTGATCAGACCGACTAGAACGCCAGCGCCCAAGCCGGTGACGGTCGCCAAACCCACGTCGATCCAAGTCACGAGCTGGCCCTTCGAGGTCGTCGCGCCACCTTCTGGCCACATGACGTACGCGATTCCAAAGGTCGCCACTGCCATCACGCCCGCGGCGCCGAAAGCGCCCATGTCGAGCGCGTGCTGAGGATTGCCACCCTCTTTGGTACGGACGAAGAACGTGCCGACGATCGAACAAACGATGCCTGCAGCTGCGATGACGAGCGGCATGATGATCGGGTTGACGTTACCGCTCACCACGGCATCGAAGCCGAGCCCGAGAACCATCGCACCGATCATCGCGCCGACGAAAGACTCGAAGAGGTCGGCGCCCATGCCGGCCACGTCGCCGACGTTGTCACCCACGTTGTCTGCGATGACAGCGGGGTTACGGGGATCGTCCTCGGGAAGACCCGCCTCGACCTTGCCGACGAGGTCGGCGCCGACGTCCGCGGCCTTGGTGTAGATGCCACCGCCGACTCGCGCGAAGAGCGCGATCGACGAGGCGCCCATCGAGAAGCCGGTGAGGACGTTGACCGTGCGAACGAGCTCCCAGCCAAGCACGTTGCTGAATAAGAGGTAGAGCCCACTGAGACCGATCGTCGCGAGACCGACGACGGTCATGCCCATGACGGTGCCGCCCGAAAACGCTACCTGGAGCGCGGGGGATAGGCCGGTGCGAGCCGCCATCGTGGTTCGCACGTTGGCGTTCGTCGCGACTTTCATGCCGGCCCAGCCTGCTGCAGCCGACAAGCTCGCGCCGACGACGAAGGCGCCCGCTATCTGCCAGCCGCGCTCGGGATCGCCAAAGTAGGCAACGCCCAGAATCGCGCCAACGGCGAGCACGAAGATCGACAGGACGCGATACTCGGCCCGGATGAACGCCAACGCGCCTTCCTGAATCTGATCAGCGATCTCGACCATGTTGGCGTCGCCGGGATCCTGTTTCTTAACCCAACTCGCCTTCATCCAGGCGAAGAGAAGAGCGAGCACGCCCGCTGCGGGGGCTGCGTAAATCAGTTGTTGCATATGCGCTGAACCTCTATTTGAGCCCGACCCCGGTTAGATGCTGGCAGGCGGCGCGTTTCTACAAGATTTGAAAATCAGGTCAAACGCAGGGACGGCGATGCAATCAGATGCCTGTAATTACAGCTGAATCAGGCTCCTCGCGCTTCGGCGATGGCCTCCTTGGCCGCAGCGAAGTCCGACGGTCCCTGGACGCTCACCCGCCCAGCGCCCTTGTCGATTCGAGCCAGAAGCCCGCTCAACACCCGGCCGGGACCCACTTCTACGAAGAGGGAGACCCCGTCGGCGATCATGGCGCGGACGCTTTGTTCCCACAGGACCGGCCGGCTCACCTGGCGGATCAGGGCGTCCTTCGCTCCGGCAGCATCCGTGATGGGCGCGGCGTCCACATTGACATACACCGGAACCCCGGGGTCGGAGAACGGGAGCCGCTCGACGTCCTCGCGCAAACGAGCCTCCGCGGGCTCCATCAGCGTCGAATGAAACGGCGCACTGACCGGAAGGGTGCTGGAACGCGCGCCGGCTTCCTTGAGTTTCGCCCCGGCTTCGCTCACGGCGGCCACCTCCCCGGCAATGACAATCTGTTGAGGCGTGTTGTAGTTGACGGCTTCGACCAGGCCCGGGACCTCCGCGCAGATCCGCTCGACCAAGGTGCGGTCGGCTTTGAGCACGGCCGCCATGGCGCCATCGCCGTACGGCACGGCCTCCTGCATGTACTGACCGCGCTTGCGCACGAGTCGCACGGCATCGGCAAAGGAGAGCGTGCCGGCCGCGACATGCGCGGAGTACTCGCCGAGGCTATGGCCGGCCACCACGTCAAACTGGACGTCGAACCGCTCGTCGAGCGCGCGGAGCACCGCGATCGATGCCGTGAGCACGGCGGGCTGAGTATTGGCAGTGAGTTTGAGGTCTTCTTCGGGACCCTCGAAGCAGAGTTGTGAGAGCGCTTCCCCGAGCGCTTCGTCTGCCTCTTCGAACACGGCGCGAGCGGCCCCGGAAGAATCGAATGCGTCGCGGCCCATGCCCACCTTCTGGCTGCCCTGGCCGGGAAAAACGAATGCGACCTTGCCCATCGGGTGCGTCCATAGCACGATCTCCAACGGGGTTCGCTTGGAAGAACGGTCAAACGCAGAGAATGCAGAACACCTGAGCGCGCTCTCGATCGGACACTTCATCCTCTCCGGAGTTGCTCTTCTCGGCGCAGCCCCGACGCTGTTCTACGGGGTCGCCGGCGCCAAGCTCATGGAAGAGTTCGGCAGCGACTTGTCGATGGCGATGGGCGACATTCCTGGCGGCAACTCCGACGCCATGCTCCAGGACCTGAGCTCGTTGGTGACGACGCTGATCGTGTCCGCGGTAATCCTCGCCGTAGTGAGCGCGGTCCACCTCCTGGTCGTTGGAGTGATGATTCGAAAGCGCCGTTGGTGGACCTTTTGCTACCTCACCGGTTGGGGGGAGTGTCTCATGTTCCCGTTCGGAACGATCCTCGGCATCTTCACGATCTTGGTCCTGTCGCGTCCCTCGGTGAAGCGGGAGTTCGGCCTCGACTGAGGCGGGCGATTGACAAGCCGCCGGCCGGGCCGTACCGAAGTGCGTTGAGTGGAGGCGACCCCATGGTTGAAGCGGAAGATCTGGAACAACGAATTCGTCAGGGTGTCGGCGACGTGTCGCACATCGTGGTGAACGACCTCACGGGCACGAAAGATCACTGGGAAGCCCTGATCGTCTCGGAGGCTTTTTCGGGCAAATCGCCCATCGAACAGCATCAGATGGTCTACGCTGCGCTGGGCGAGCTGATGGCCGGGCCCGTCCATGCACTTGCGCTCAAGACCTACTCGCCCGAGAGTTGGGCTAAGCAAGAGGGATAAAGATGGAAGACACCTCGCAAGAACGCATTCAGGGCATCATCGACAACAACGATGTGGTGCTCTTCATGAAGGGTACCAAAGACTTCCCGCAGTGCGGATTTTCGGCGACCGTCGTCGAGGTGCTACGCCGCGCCGGCTCGGAGTTTCAGGACGTGAACGTCCTCGAGGATCCGGGCATCCGGCAGGGAATCAAAGAGTTCAGCAACTGGCCTACGATCCCGCAGCTCTACGTACGCGGGAAGTTCGTGGGTGGTTGCGACATCATTCGCGAGATGTACGAAAAGGGCGAGCTCGACGCCGTGCTCTCTCCGAAAGAGGGCTGAAACGTCAGCCGACCCCATGTCGGAACTACTTGGCGGAAAATATGAGGTCATGGAGCTCGCCGGCGAGGGCGGGATGGCCAAAGTGTATCGAGGCCAGACACACGGAGCCGCGGGCTTCACGCGGCCCGTGGCCATCAAACGGGTCCTCGCGCCACTCAGCCAGAATCCCGTGTTCCTGAAGATGTTCGTCGAGGAAGCACGGGTCGTCTCGGAGCTGGACCATCCGAACATCGCGCAGATTCACGATTTCGATCGGGACCGTTCGGGCGAGTACTACTTGGTCCTCGAATGGGTCGAGGGGCTGACGCTGGCAGAATGGCGCCAAGGCTATCAGGAACACGGCAACCACACGCCCTGGACTCTGACTGCCGCGATCGGCATCGAAGTCCTCGCAGCCCTTCACGCAGCCCACGCGCATACGGATGCCGAAGGCAGGCCGGCGCCGATTTTCCATCGCGATGTGACGCCCCAAAACGTGATGGTGAGCAACTGTGGCGTGGTGAAGCTGACGGACTTCGGCCTCGCCCGGGCGATGGACCGAAGCTCGATCACGAAACCCGGATTCGTGAAAGGCAAGATCTCGTATCTGGCGCCCGAACTGACCTACGAAGCGGATCCGAGCGCCCAAACCGACCTCTTCAGTGTCGGCGTCGTGCTGTGGGAGGTCCTCGCGGGTGAAAAGCTCTTCAAAGACAAAGACCCACTCAAGCTCGTGGGCACGATCCGCGACATGGAAATCCCCGACCTCGCAGACCTTCGCCCGGACCTCCCCCCCCGCCTGCGCGACATCATCCGCAAGGCCCTCCGCCGCAATCCCCTCGAACGCTACGCATCCAGCAGAGACATGGCACGCGACCTGGCCGCCCTCCTGCGCGCCACCGACCAAGTCACCGACTCCCATGTCATCGCGGAGAGCGTCCGTTGGTCCCGAGAACAACTCGCCCAAGCCCATCCAAGCGAGCCCGCCACAAAGCCCTTCGCCGCCCAAGAGGCGCTGAAGAACGCGGCGTCGGCAGACGAAACGATCCCGGACACCAGCATCCCCCTCACCCGAAGAAAGTAGCTGGCACTGACACTGCCCCTACAGCAGGTTGAAACCGAGCCCCGCCGCCACCGACAACACGACAAACGGGGGAGTCATGCCAACGACGGCAGCGATCATGTAGTCGCGGAACGTCACGCCGGACATGGCGAGCGTGTAGTTCACAGGGGGGATGGCCCAGAGGAAGAGACGGATGACGATCATCGAGCGGATTGGGCGGTCCTTCAGGTGGGCGAGTGGCTTTTGGAGGAACGGACGAGTGACGTCGAGGTCCTTGAGGGGCTGTCCGCCAATCGTGCGCACGATGACGAACGAGACTGCAACCGAGACCGTGGCTGCGATCACCGATGCGAGTGAGCCCCAAAGCGGGCCGTACGCGAGCCCCGCTACCATGACGAAGACAAAGCCCGGGATGTAGAGAAGCTGCCCTACGGAGAAGACCGCGACGAACACCGCAAACCCACCAACCCCGGCAGCGCGCATCGACCCGCGGATGCCATCGACGGTGAGCCCTTCGGTGAACCCCGTCATGTGCCCGATGGCGTATATCCCAACGAGGAACACGGCCAGTAGCGTCATGCGAACCCAGGTGTTGTTCACGGCGGGAGTGATAGCATGTCGAGCGGGTTGCGGGTGACGCGATTGGAGCCGTCGAGAGAGTTGATGTCGATGCGGCTGAGGTCGACGCGCGGCGAAAAGACGGTCCGATGAAAAGAATCGACGACCCGCTGGGCGTAGCTCTCGCCGGTATCGTCTTCTTCGAGGTGCTCTTCGCTGCAACCCCAGGCGGTACCCGTGCGACCGAACAAACAGATTCGCGACCCGTTGATCTGAACCCGGAGCCCATCGCTCGAGCTCTCGAAACGGGGGGAGCGCAGGACCGCTGTCGCAAGGGCGCGATCGATCCCAGCATCGCTCGACTCCACCTCGACCGGAAGCGCCCAACCCAACCGACGGAAAAGCCCCGGGTCGATGGCGAGGACCTGTTCGTAGAGCGCGGTGGTTTCACGCGGGTCGGAAAGCGATTTCGCAAGCACCGCAACGACACGTTGGCGAAGCAGCTCGTCTCCTGGCTGTAACCCCTTGAGAGCTGCGTTAGCGTGTTCGACCGCCTCTTCGTAATCGTGCTGCGCCAAGGAAACTTCGGCGAGCATCGCACCATAGTAGGCGATGGCGCCTCGCCTGGGATCTTCGTTGGCAACTCGAGCGATGGCCGCTCTGACCACGCCCGGCCCTAGCGTCCCGATGAGCTCACCCAGCAGCCACGGCGGCATCACTGCGCTCCTAGCCGTCCCGATGGCAAACGTTCCCACGAGCCGTGCCTCATCGTCGAGGAAGCGCGCGACTTGCCGCCCGCTGATCCATGCCTCGAAACGCAACCGAAGCGCTTTGCCCCGAGCCCACCAACGCGAATAGAATGGCTTGGCCACCGCGCGCTCTACGGTCATCTCAGCCAAGGTCAGCCGCGCTTGCCTGTCGAGAAGTGCGACAATGCTCCGATCTTGCTCTGGATCGCGGCTGTTGTGCGCGCGCCGGTCTGGAAGGACGGCGGCCTTGTCGGTGATCCGCAGCGCCTCGCTCGGCCGCCCCATCAACAACAGAAACGCGGCGAGCGAACGGCGCGCTTCGTTGCGATCGGAGTCTCGCACGTGTGCCGGCCGGTTTGCACGATGACGGGGCACCTCACGAAGGGCCGACAACGCCTCGGCAAACCGCCCTGCCCTCATGTACAGATCCGCAAGCTCGAGCCAAGGGTTCCCGTACCAGGAAAGGCCACTCTTGGAAGCCTCCATCAAGAGGCGCTCCGCCTTGTCGAATCGGAAGACTGCCCTCGCGGCCTCGGCGTAGTTGCCGAGGTCAACCGCCGTCGCCGTACCAAAGTGGGTGGCCCCATACTCGACCGCGTCCTGACACACTTCGTAGCTCTTCTGGTCGTCGCCCGCTTCGAACTCGATCGCGCACAATGCGTTCTTGGCTCGTTCGATCTGATACGGGTCCCCGGTAGCCAGCCCCTCCTCGGCAGCGAGGCGTGCTTTTTCGAACTCGCGCTTCTTCATGAGAGGCCAGGCGAGCTCGGCCCGAAGTTGGGGCGTGTAAAGCTCGTTGTAGCGGTACATGAACGCCAGCTGCTCGTCGTAGTGCTCGAGGTCGCCATGCGCGCGTGTCAGTCCAACCAAGATGCGCGCATGCCAGCGCCACGGCTGACTCGGCAGGGGCTGCGGGCCTTCCCTGGCTTCGAACAGCTCTAGCGCGTGTGTTTCATGGAACAGCGCCTTCGGGAAATTGGCTTCGCCATAGTGTTGAGCCATTCCCAAGGCGAGATGGGCGACGTAGGAGTCCGGATGCTCCGCCAGATAGTGCTCCGCGTCATCGCGCGCTTTGACGTAACGTTGACGTTCGACCAACTCCCACAGAGCCAGCTCCTCGACCTCCCCCTCCTCTCCTTCGAGCAAGAGGGGCGGCACCATGTCTTCCGCGGCAGCGAGGGATGCACAAAGCGCGACGACCATCACGACGGCCGCGACACCAGCTGACCGGGGCGCGCGCATCGTCACCCGCGACGCAGGCTCGCCCGGGCGAGTTTTTCAATCTCGACGGCGGTGGCCTCGGCGATCAACCCGTCGACGTCTTCGACACCAGGAGCACACTCGAGCCGGTGCTTGAAGACGTGAGGGGCAAGGGCCTCGATGTCCTCCGGCGAGACGAAGTCCCGACCATGAATCACCGCACGCGCCTGCAGCGCCGGCAACATCAGGACGAGCGCACGTGTCGAGGCGCCCTGCAGGACGCGCGAGTCACTTCGCAGCAATCGCGCCAAGTCGACCAACGCTTCCTTGACCACGGGCGCAACATGGACGGCGCCCCGCGTCTGACGCCGAGCAGCGAGGATCTCCGCGCGGCTCACGCCCGGGTAGTCAGCAGCAACGTCCAGACTCGCGCGGGGGTACTGGTCCAGCACCTCCAGCTCGGACGCGCGGTCGATGTGCTTCATCTCGATCTTGAACAAAAAGCGATCCAGCTGCGGCGTCGGGAGCGGATACGTCCCCGCCAAGTCGAGCGGATTCTGAGTCGCGATGACAAAGAACAGATCGTCGAGCGGGTGGGTCTCGTTGTCGACCGTGACCTGTTTCTCAGCCATGGCTTCGAGCATCGCCGCCTGCACTTTGGGTGACGTGCGGTTGATTTCGTCGGCCAGCACGATGTGCGCAAACACCGGGCCTCGGCGAAATGCGAAGCGGCTCGTCTCGACGTCGAAGATGCTCGTGCCGGTGATGTCGCTCGGGAGTAGGTC
>CBDURI010000111.1:0-8499 GCA_965369435.1 uncultured bacterium | reverse complement strand
GATCACCGCCTCGGCGTCGCGGGGCAGTCCCGTTGAATCGACCTCCGAACGCTCTCTGGCTTGCTTCGCCGCCTGACGAAGGCGGAACGCGGAGGCAATGTGCGCACCGAGCATTTGCCACCGCTCTTGCGCCTTGGGGGTGAGCTTCTCCTTCGCTGGAAGTGGAGCGCCGATGAAAACACCGACTCCATTGGGGTCCGTCGCGAAGATGGCGAAGAGCTCCGGGTAGCCGAAGGCCTCGAGGAAGCGCGCCGAGACTTCAGGGTAGTCCTTGGAGGCTTCGGTCCAGGTGCCCGCATATCCCGCGGGCGTGATGGCGTGGAAACATTCTGGGGGAATGAGGCTCCGAGCTTCCGCAAACCGCTCTAGAAACTCTGCCGGCAGTGATCGAAGCTCAGGACTGTGGAGCCCGATGTCCGCACCGCCGCCATCGAGCGGCGGATGCGCGTAGCTGAAGGCGAAGACCCCAGATCCGTGGTCCAAGAGCCGCGCGGCCGCATCGACCAGGTCCGAAAACCAGTCGGAATCCGACTTCCCGAGGTCGTAAGCCGCCTCGATGAGATCGATCGCATGGGAAGTGATGTGATGCAAAGCGCCCGAACACCATGCCAGGACCCGTCGGCGCCCTCCATACGTAATTGTTTACGTTGTGGAGTCCAACGTCTCCTGAAGCACGCGCAGCAGGTCTACGTAGCTCACGATGCCGAGCAGGTCACCCGTGTCGAGGTCGGCGACGGGGATCGCACCGACCCGATGCAGAAGCATTAGCTCGGTCAGCTCTGCGATACTAGCCTCGGGCTCGACCTTGACCGGACTGGTTTTCATGATGTTGCCAACGGTCGAGGAGCGCGCGGCCTCGACGGCGTCGATCGCGTTGTCTTCGGACGGACCCGAGAAAACACGAAGGTCGCGGTCGCTGATGATGCCGACGAGCTCTCGCCCACGGACCACCGGAAGGTGCCGAACATCGAGCTCATACAGCAGTCCGAGCGCTTCGGCTACCGACATGAGCTCGGTCGCTGTCACGGGGTTTTCTGTCATGATGTCTTTTGCACGCACAAGCTTCTCCTTTCTTAGTCGTCCGCTACCAAGCTAGAACATGGGGAACGGCAGAGTTGGTTCCACCGCGTCGAAGTTCTGGATGATCTTCAACGTGGTGACCACCGCTATTAGCGAACAAAGGTTTGCTGCGACGAGGGTCCACCCCATGAGACGCAGTCGACGAGCGGTTGGCTGAAGGATCGCCATCGTGAGCACCACGACCGCGACGGGCACCGCCGCAGCAAGGACCCAAAGGCCCATCCGAGATCCGTAAGGCGCTGCCACCCCCACGACGATCACCGCCAGGCACAGCAGTATCAACAGCAGGCGCTTGAAGCGTGTACGTGCGAGAGCTTCATCGGACTTCGCCTTGGTGCGAGCGACGGTCAGTCGCACGGCCGCCGTCCCCAAAAGGGAGGTTACCAGCCAAATCAGGGCCACCGCCAGCGTCGGAGCCAGTCCAAGGCCCGACGAAAGCCCCAAGGGAATCGCGATCGAGGAGAGCGCCGCTGCTGCGAGTACTTCGCCGACCATGCTCCGTTCGAGCCCCTGCATCGCTAGCATGATCAGCCCACCGCCGAGGAGCAGCGGCACGCCGGCGGCGTATTGAACCGCCACCGGTGCAAGGAGGAGCCCCCCAACGCCGGCGCAGAAGGCAACCAGCAAGAAGACCAGGAGCGCGCGTTTGGCACGGTCGCTCTCTTCGCGTTGCATGCGGTTCCCTCGCTGCCCAAACAGTACGAGAAGCGGCTCGTTCGCCAGGAAAAACGCGATGGCGCCGATGGCGAGGAGCCAGGTCGAGGTCGTCGGCGAGCCACCCAGGAAGACGGCGGCAATAGGAAACAAAAGCTCCGCGTAGGCGCCGTGCTCGCGGGGGATCATCTTGCGTTGTGCCGTGCCCATGGGTTCTTGGAGATAGCACCCGATGCGGCACGATCCATCGCATTTTGCGCATAACCAGAACGCGCTTCACGCAATGGCTGCGTATTCGGGCATAACTGGGCCCGCAATGTCGTGGTAAACCGGTTGCCACGTGACCGATCGGAGATTCGACGCTATGGAGGCCGTATGTGGACGGCCGTAGTTGCCGGGGCTGCTGCAGGCCTCGCATCGGTTCCGCATTGCACGGCCATGTGCGGACCGCTGGCTGCATACGCGTGCAGTGGGCAGCCCGGTGCATCCGGGCAAAGCCGCTACCAGCTCGGACGCTTCATCAGCTACTCGGTGCTCGGCGCCATCGCTGGCACGGTCGGGGGTGCGACGGCGGTAAGCCTTCCACACGCGTGGGGCAGCGCGCTTCTGAGTTGGTCGCTTGCCCTAGGGCTCGGGTTGGCTGCGGTTCGCCTGTGGCGTCGCCCTAACCAACCACTGGTGACCCTCCGAACCCAACGAGAAGACCCGAAGCCATCCGCCATCTCCCGCGCGCTCGGGGGACTGGGCCGCCATCCATTGCTCGTAGGTCTCGGCACCGCTGTGCTTCCCTGTGGGGCGTTGGCGGCGGCGGTGCTGATCGCGGCGTCAACCGGTTCCACCGCACTCGGCTCGCTGAGCATGCTGGCGTTCGCCGTAGTGAGCGGTGTCGGCTTGGTAGCCGCAACATGGGCTTTCGAGCGATTTGCCCGACGTCCGAAACCAAGCACCGCGCGCGTCCTCGCAGCCGTCCTCGCGCTCGGCTCGATCCTGTTTGTCATTCGACCGGTTCACGCGCTGCGCACTGGTGACGCCTCGTCGTGTCACGCGGGGACTCACGGACCAGCCGGCGACCTCCACGACCACCCGACGCATCAGCACCACGCCGATTCACCGTGACTGCGCCTCAGTCAGCCGTTCGCGACGATCCTCAGCGGCAAGGCCTGCCGGCGGTGTCGCGTTGCCTTCACTGCGCACAACCTCTGGTCGGCGACGCCTTTGCGCCGTACTGCTGCCGAGGTTGTCGCGCGGTGCACGGTATCCTCACCAGGGCTGGCCTCACCCGCTACTACGATCTTCGGCGCGGGCCTGGGCTTCCGCCAGCAGACCTGGAGGCCCGACACATCGATCACAAATGGCTCGAGCTCATCGAAGAGAAGCGCGCTGCCGACGATGGCGTCACCCGCGTGGAGCTCGATATTCAGGGCATTCACTGCGCCGCGTGCGTGTGGTTGATCGAGGAGCTTTTCCGGCGGCACGGCGGCGCGCGAGCCGGCGTCATGTCGATCAACCCCGCGCTCGGCCGGATCGACCTCCGAGTCGCCCCCGGTTTTCGGCTCGTCGATTGGGTGGACTCCGTCGAGGACCTCGGATACTTGCTGGGTCCCGCGCGAGCGACCGGCGCAAGGCCGTCCGATGATTTGCTGTTGCGCGTGGGCATCTGCGCCGCCCTGGCGGGCAACGTGATGCTGTTCGCCGCCGCGATCTACCTCGGCCTGCGCGACGGGCCTGTCTACCAGCTACTCAACCAACTCAGCTACGCCGCGGGCGTGCTTGCGGTGCTCATCGGTGGCTCGGTGTTCATCGGATCTGCGCTCAAGGCCATCAGGCAGCGGGTCCTTCATCTCGACGTTCCGATCGCGCTGGGCATCGTCCTGGCCTTTGCGGGGTCGACCTACTCCTTCTTCTTCACGTCGGGACACGCGGCGTACATCGATACGCTCACCGTCTTCGTCGCGTTGATGCTGACAGGCCGTTGGCTCCAGCAACGCATGCTCGAACGCAACCGTGCGCAACTGCTCGCGGACGATGGCACACAGAGCCTGTTGACGCGGGAGGTCAGAGACGGCGTCGTGCGCATCGTCCCTTGCATCGGCGTTCGCAAGGGAGACCGGCTGCTGGTTGCCCCCGGGGACCTGGTTCCGTTGGAGCTGCGTCTCCTCGATCAGGCAGCAAGTTGCTCTCTTGACTGGATCGACGGCGAAAGCCGGCCACGCCGCTTCGAAGAGGGTGACGCGATTCCCGCCGGCGCGTTCAACGTCGGAGCGAGGGCTTTCTCAGGGACTGCAATGAGCGACTTCGCCGCTTCGTCGCTCGTGGGTCTGCTAGGCCGCGACCCAGCTTCGAGGGGAGACGGCCCGCTGGCGACGCGCTGGTGGTCGCAGCTATCACGATACTACGTCATCGGTGTCGTCACCCTCGCCGTAGGCGGGATCAGCTACTGGTGGTTGCGAACTGGGGACCCGCTCCGGGCCATCGAGATCGGCACGGCCGTGTTGGTCGTCACCTGCCCCTGTGCGTTCGGGATCGCAGCGCCTCTCGCTTACGAGCTCGTGCTCACGCAGCTGCGGCGCGCGGGTATCTTCGTGCGCGTCGGTGATTTCCTCGACCGTGCGCGGACTATGACGCGCGTCGTGTTCGACAAGACCGGCACGCTCACCACAGGCATGCTCGAAGTCGTCAACCCGGCTGCGCTCGAAACCCTGTCCGATAGCGAGATCACTCTGCTCTACAACTTGGTCGCTCGCAGCTCTCACCCCAAGAGCGTGGCGGTGCGACGTGCCCTCGAGGGACACAGGGCCGCGCGCTTCGAGGAGCTCGGGGTCGACGAGCAGACGGGTTACGGGATGCGCGCGGAGGAGGGCGGCCATCAATACAGACTGGGCGCGCCTGCCTGGGCCGCATCCGTATCGGTCGCTGACGGGGACGTGATCTTCTCCGTCGACGGGAAACCCCTCGCCAGCCTACATACCGACGAACAGCTGCGCCCGGGCGCACGTGCCGAAATCACCAAGCTCCAAAACGACGGCTACGAGCTCGCCATCCTGAGCGGTGACGCACCGTCGCGGGTCGCGTCTCTCGGCGCGAGCCTGGGCATGCAGGAGAGCGCGTGCATGGGCGGCCACGACCCTGAACAAAAGGCGGCGTACGTCCGAGAGCACGACCCGGCACGAACGTTGCTGGTGGGCGATGGCTTGAATGACCAGGTCGCCATGAGAGAGGCTGCCTGCTCGGGAACGCCCGCAGTGAATCGACCGTTCATGGCCTCACGATGTGACTTTTACTTCGTGTCCCCGGGGTTGCACCCGGTGGCGCAAGTTCTGCGTGCTTCTGATATGCTCGCGCACGTCGTTCGCCGCATCCTTGCGTTCGCGGTCGCGTACAACCTGGTCGCCGTATCGCTCGCCATAGGTGGATTGATGAAGCCATGGGTCGCAGCTGTGCTAATGCCGCTCAGCTCGCTCGTCACGATCGCTTACACGGTGGTGGTGCTTTCGCAAAAAGGACTCCAATGGAGGTCTTGATCTTACTGATTTTCGTTAGCGTGCTACTGGTCGGTTCGGCAGTGGCGTTCTTCGCGTGGACTGTGCGGCAAGGGACTTTCGATCAAGCCGATCGCCTTGCCCTGCTACCGCTCGACGACGAAAAGCCCATGACCCCGGAAACGGAGAGGGAAGAGGACGAGGATGGAAACTCAGCGGATCGTTTATAACGACAAGGTTGTCCGCCAGTTCTTATGGGCGTCGGTGCTGTTTGGCATCGTCGGCATGCTGGTTGGAATCCACATTGCGCTCGAGCTGGCATTCTGGCCGGCCAACCTCGCGCCGTACTTGTCGTTTGGTCGTTTGAGGCCCTTGCACACCAACGCGCTGATCTTCGCGTTCGTCGGCAACATGCTCTTCTCGGGCATCTATTATTCGACCCAACGGCTGGTAAAGGCCCGGCTCGCTTCCGATGTTCTGTCCGCGATCCATTTCTGGGGTTGGCAGCTCATCATCGTCGCCGCCGCTGTCACGCTGCCGCTCGGCATTAGTACGGCGAAGGAATACGCCGAGCTCGAGTGGCCGATCGACATTGCCATCGCGGTCATCTGGGTCGTCTTTGCAATCAACTTCTTCTGGACGCTCGGCAAGCGTAGGGAGAAGCACCTCTATGTCGCGATATGGTTCTACATCGCGACGATTATCACGATTGCGGTTCTGCACATCGTCAACAGCTTCGAGCTCCCGGTGAGCGCGTGGAAGAGCTATTCGGTGTTCGCGGGCGTCCAGGACGCGATGGTGCAGTGGTGGTACGGCCACAACGCGGTCGCCTTCTTCCTGACGACGCCGATTCTCGGCATCATGTACTACTTCTTGCCCAAGGCAGCCGATCGGCCGGTCTTCTCTTACCGCTTGTCGATCGTTCACTTCTGGGGACTGGTCTTCCTCTACATCTGGGCCGGTCCGCACCACTTGCTGTACACCGCGCTGCCCGACTGGGCGCAAAGCCTCGGGATGGTCTTCAGCTTGATGCTTTGGGCGCCCAGCTGGGGCGGCATGCTCAACGGCCTGCTCACGCTACGCGGCGCATGGGACAAGCTTCGCACCGACCCGGTTCTGAAGTTCTTCGCCGCGGGCGTGACCTTCTACGGCATGAGCACCTTCGAGGGCCCGCTCCTCAGCATCAAGGCGGTCAGCGGACTCGCTCACTACACCGACTGGATCATCGCGCACGTCCATGGCGGCACCCTCGGTTGGAACGGTCTCATGGCCTCCGGCATGTTCTACTGGCTGGTTCCGCGGCTCTACGGCACCAAGCTCCACTCTCGCGGCGCCGCCAACTTCCATTTCTGGATCGCGACCGTCGGCATCCTTTTGTACATCATTTCGATGTGGGTCGCCGGCATCACCCAAGGGTTGATGTGGCGCGCGGTCAACGAAACAGGCGGCCTTCTCTACCCGAATTTCGTCGAGACCCTCATCGCGATTGTCCCGATGTACTGGGCCCGCCTCACGGGTGGTTCCCTCTACTTCATCGGCTTCCTCATCATGACCTGGAACCTCATCAAAACCGCCCAAGCGGGCTCCGCCGTCGATGGCGAGATCGAGGTGCCCGTTCTGACCGAGCCGCGGGACAAGACCGTCCCCTGGCCCAAGCTGCTTTTCGGTCAGCCGATCATGGCCTCGATCATCGTGATGGCCCTTCTGTTCGCCATGGTCCTCTTCGACGGTTTGATGAGCACGGTTCTGGCTCTCGCTGCAGTGATGTGGATGGTCGCAGCCATCGCGATTTCCATCCGGGATCGAAATTCGGAAAAGATTCCATGGCACCGCGCTATCGAGGGCCGGGCCGGGATCTTCACCGTGATCGTCACTCTGGCGATCCTCGTTGGGGGCGTGATCGAGATCCTCCCCCTGGTGATCTCGGTTCCGGAAACGATCCGCACCACCAAGAACGTGCCCTACACTCCCCTCGAGCTCGAAGGCCGTGACGTCTACATCCGCGAGGGTTGCTACACCTGTCACTCGCAGATGATCCGCCCCTTCACCTGGGAAACCGCGCGCTACGGTGAGGTATCAACGCTCGACGACTCGATCTTCGATCATCCGTTCCAGTGGGGCTCACGCCGTATTGGTCCGGACCTGGCGCGCGTCGGCGGCAAGTACACCGACGTATGGCACTACAAGCACATGACCGATCCGCGTGAAATCTCACCGGGCTCGAACATGCCGCCCTACGACCACCTTTCGCAAGAGGCCCTAGACTTCTCGAGGACCCCAAACAAGTTGAGGACGATGCGCAACGTGGGCGTCCCCTACAAGCCCGATGAGATCCAAACCGCCGAGGAGGTCGCTCGAACCAGCGCGGCCGCAATCGCTGCAGGTCTCGCGAAGAATGCAGGCGTCGCAGTCTGTGAGGAGCCGAGCGCAGACTGCGAGCTCTTGGTCAACAGCCGGATGGTCGCACTGATTGCGTACCTGCAACGCCTGGGCCGTGTGCCCGCAGACGAGCCGCTCGCGGCAGCCAACCAGAAGGAGGTGGCGCCATGAGTCGATTTGCAGCCGAGTTCTTCGCGAACAGTCCAGCGCTTCTCCTTCCAGTGATCTCGCTGGTTCTGTTCTTCATCGTGTTCCTAGCCGTGATCGTTCGCGTGATGCGAATGAAGAAATCCACAGCGGACGAGTACGCGCAGCTTCCGCTCGTGGAAGAAGAGGAGGTGCCCCATGAATGAGGTCAAGCGCACCGACGAGATCCAGGGCGAGATCCTCCACGTCTACGACGACATCGAGGAAGCCGATAACAACCTGCCGGTCTGGTGGCTGCTCTCCTTTTACGGAGCGATCGCCTTTGGGCTGGTGTACTGGTTCTACTATCACGAGTATGGGATCGGGGAGCTCCCGCCCGAAGTATATGCCCACAAGGTCGCTGCTGCGGAGGCCGAGCGAAGCATCGTCACCGACGAATTGCTCGATGCGTTGGCACTCGACGAGAGTGCCGTGGCAACAGGACAAGAGATCTTCATGGCGCAGTGCTTTGCTTGTCACGACGCGCAGGGCCAAGGCCGCGAGGGTCTCGGACCGAACCTGACGGACAAGTATTGGGTACACGGCGGCGCGCCGATCGACATCCACGCCACGGTGACCAACGGTGTTCCAGCCAAGGGCATGCCTCCTTGGACGCCAATCCTCGGAGAAACCGGCGTCAATCAGGTCATCGCCTACATTCTGACGATTCGGAACACCGAAGTTCCGGGCAAGGCGCCCGAAGGCGAGATCTGGGAGCCCG
>CBDURI010000110.1:0-8502 GCA_965369435.1 uncultured bacterium | reverse complement strand
CGTGGCCTCTTCGATCTGTGCGACTACAGCATCGACTGCGAGATCGGCCTCATCTGCGTGTGTATTCCCGGCGCGCTCTGTAACCCGGACGACCCGTTGAGGAGCGGCCCCACGTGCCAGCGACTCTGTGATCCAATGGCACTCAACGAGTGTCCCCGGATCCTCGAGCTTCAGCCCGAGTGCACCGATCTCGGCGAGGGCCGTGGTTTTTGCGACCCCACGACCATCCCAACGCCGCGGTAGCGGGGCTGAGTGAATTGACCATTTACGCGGCGCGGTCTGAACACTAGACTCCCCCGGTCATGCCCACTCCCCAAGAAACAGTCGACGCCGTTCGTTCCTACTTACGCATGCATCCCGAGGAGATCGGGCGTGCTGTGCGTAGCGCGCTGGGCCTGCGGTTCGGTGTGCCGCTTGCCGCCCTTCGGTGGCTTGGTCAGCAGGCCGAGCGCAGCGGCAAGATCGAGGACTTTCAAATCGACTCGGTGCCGCCGGGCATCCGTCTTTCCGGCAACGTCGACCTCATGAACACGCCACTGCGCGCCGGAGCGATCATCTTCGTCGAGCGCATCGTATTCAACGACGAGGAGCTGACCGTCGCCCTTCGGCTCGAAGAGGTGATGCTCAAGCTCAACGGCGACTCCGACTCTCCCGTTGCGGCGCTCATCAAATCCGGCGCCTTGGATCTGTCGAACCCCGGTACGCTGGTCAACTTCATGCCGGGCCGCTCACCCGTCTTGGCCGAAGCGAACGGCAATCGAATCGTGCTCGACCTGATGCGTGACCCCAAGATTGGCAGGAACCCTCTGGTGCGCCGAGCGGTGTCCTTGCTCACCTCGTTCGTCACGCTGCACGGCGTCGAGAGCGACACGAAGCATCTCGACATCGCGTTTCGCGCGCTCCCCACGGGCCTCGGTGGCGCCGCACGGTCGGTTCGCAAGAACATAGTCCTTCCTTCGATGAGCCGCTTTCTTCCACGGTCGAGGTAAAGGCAATGCCGGCATGCCGATCGTGCAAGGACGAGGTCGACGAGCTCGTGTCCGTCAAGGCGGACGGGCGTCGCATCAAGGTCTGCGAGGACTGCGCGGAGCGCCTCGCTGAAGAAGCCGAAATCGCGGAGATGAGCGAGTCCGCCATGCAGGACATGATGGGCTACAAGGGCCGTCGCTAGGTCCGTCGCGAGCTCGCCTCAGCTATCGGGCGTCGGTTCGTCGTTCAACGAGTCCGACTCGGGCTCGGTTGGGCGGGACACAGCACGATTGCGCAGGGCGTTGAGCTCGTCTTCGGCGAACTCTAGCTCGAGCTCAGCCCGGCTACGCGCCGCTACCGCGCGAGCCATGGCGTCCTGCAGTTCGTCGGTCTTGGTGGCCTCGGCCTTCAAGCGCACATCGAGTGCGGCGATCTCTCCCTGAAGCTCCAGTCGCCGATCGCCTTCCCGTACGAGCTTCCGCTCCATACGCTTCGCGCGTTCTTCTTCGGCAGCCAGCTCCTGTGCCGTGGTCGCCAACGTCTGATTCGTCGAGGCGAGCGAGCGTTCGGTCGCGGAGAGGTCTCTCTCGGTTTGCAGGAGGTGCTGCTCGATCGTCGCCTTGTCTTGGCGGCTCTGGGCGAGCTTGTCGCGCGTGCGTATCAGGCGGCGCTCTTCGTCCCTGAGTTGCGTCTTCAGAGAAGTAACCCTGCCGTCCGTTCGGGCGAGCCGCTTGGCGAGCTCGGTTCGCGTCAATCGACTTTGCTCGTACCGGAGCTCGAGCTGTTCGGCAATTTCACGCGTGTCGGCCAAGTCGCGGCGAAGGTCCGAGGCGGTGAGCTTCGCCCGCTGTGCCACTCCACGCTGTGTCTCGGCTTGCTGATAGAAGACAGTGACTGCAGCACCCGACGCCCCGAGAAGCGCAAGCGCCATTGGAATCGTCCACCGCAAGATCGTCTTGACCCGCTGCCTTCGCTCTTCGGGAAGCGAGAGCGCGGAGAGCTCTTCAACGAGCTCGTCCGCCGATGGTCGCAGTTCGGCGTCCCAGTTCATCCAGCGGTCGAAGAACGGCGTGAGGTACTTGAGATCTTTGCGCGTCGGCGCGTTCGGAGTCTCCTTCGAGCGATACTCGATGAACGTGTCGACGGCGCCTGCAGCAACGTCTTCTTGCGTCATGGGATCGAGCGCGTTGCGAAGCGAAAGAGCCAACGCGAACACGTCGGCCTTGTTGCTGACGGGAGGCTTCCGTTCGACGGACGCGAACTGCGCCGCAACCTCGGGCGCGAAGTACGTCGGCGTTCCGGCAACGACCATCTCCGCCTCGGTGGCGGCAACACCCAAGTCGAGCAGCACCGGTGTGACCTCTTCTTCGCCGAAACCGGGAATGCGTGCGAGGAAGATGTTCTCGGGCTTCACGTCTTGGTGACGCACGCCTGCTGCGTGCATCGCTGCCAGCGCGCGCGCGAGCGGCTGGAAGATCTCGATCGCCTCGGCTCGGCTCAACGGCTCGCGCTGCAAGCGGGATTCGAGGGTCTCACCGTCGTACCAGGGCATGACGAACCACAGCCGCTCTTCGAACCAGCCGTGGTCCTTGAACTGCACGATGGATGGATGGAACACGGACGCGATGAGCCGTAATTCGCGGAGCGCCGACTGCTTCGCCGACTTCGAGTGCGCCGCCTGGTGCAGCAATTTCAGGGCGACGACGTGCCCAGGCACCTCGGTGTCCTTCGCCCGATACACGTCGCCGAACGCGCCGAGACCCACCCGGGCTTCGACCGAGTACCGGCCGCCAACGATCGTTCCGTTGGGAAGTGGTTCGATGCCCTCGTGCTCATCGTTCGATGTTCTCGGGGCGGCTTCGAGCGCGAACGCTTCGACGATCACGCGACCGAATCGACCGGCATCGCGGATACCATGCTCGTCGAGGATCGCCTGCGCCCGTGCCATCGCCGAGTCGACCCGCTCTTCCATCTCGAGTGGTGTCTTGCCGTAGACGAAAGCAAGCTCGTCGATGCTCAGCTCACGCGCGTGACGAAGCTCCAAGAGCTCCGAATCATCCGCGCCAAGATCGAAGCGCAGCGCGTTGAGCGGACTCACCGTGGAGTGGGCGGACGGAAGAGCGCGCCAGGGAAGGGCCTCGAGATCGCTTCTCGTCGGAGGTTCGTGCGGACGGCTCTGATTGTGAAGGTACCCGCGCGTCGCACGGTACAGCCGTGCGCGAATGCCGGGCGCTTGGATCAAATCATCGCTGTCGCTCTTGGCCACGAAGGCGCGAAGTTTGGAGAGGTAGTGGTCTGCACGACTGGTCGATCCGGTCCGAACGGCGAGATACTGGCGCAGTCCTTCCGCGTAATAGCGGAAGGCGCGGCCGTGCAGGACGTCGACGATCGTTTGCGGTTGGCCGTGCGAAAGCGCGATCGACGCTGCAGCTTGTGTCAGCGCGGCGCCACCCTGTCCGGGTGGCCTGAGTTGATTCAGAAGAAAGGGGACGGTGCCCAAAGTTCCCATGGTTGCCTCTCACAAAGTGGGGAAGTGTAAGGATGGGTCACCCTTGCGGCTGCACTCAACAAAACGGCAAGGCTACGCCCAGCCATAGACGGCGCTCAATGCGTACAACACTGCGAGGAGAGCCAGTGCGGTCACGATGTTCAGCACGAACCCGATGCGCATCATCTGCGGCAACTGGAGCAAGCCGGTTCCGTAGGCGACGGCGTTCGGCCCCGTGGCGATCGGGAGCATGAACGCACAGCTCGCGGCGAGGCCGACCGCCAATGCGGGTGGAAGTGGAGATACATTGAGCTCGACGGCTGCCGCAATCGCGAGCGGCACGATCATGTTCGACGATGCGGTGTTGGAACAGGCTTCCGTAAAAAAGACGGTGAACACGATCAGGGCCGCGGTGAGGCCCCACAGCGAGTTGATTCCCGTCACGGCCAAGAACCACTGGCTGATCGATGCGGCCAATCCGGTCTCGAACATCTGAGCGCCGAGCGAGAGGCCTCCGCCGAAAAGCAAGATCAAGCCCCAATCGATGCGCACAGCGTCGTGCCAAGGGAGAACGGGCGTCTCCCCGTCCGCGTCGCGTATGAGGAAGAGGGGGGCTGCCGCCAGAATCGCGACCGCTCCGATGGGGAGCGCGTGGGCGACTGCCTCGGCGTGGGGCGCGCCTACGGCCCGCATGATGCCTGGCACGGTCCAACCAACGACCGCCAGCCCGAAGCAAGATGCCGTGACCCGTTCACCCCACGACCAGGGTGACGCCACGAGGGTCACACTGGTCGCTGTGGCCGGTGGAGGTGCGAGCCATTGCAGCACAAAGCCGACGATGACCACGAGGACCAAGGCGACCGGCATGCCGACGCCCATCCACTGCACGAAATCGAACTGGGTGTCGGTCTGCTCCTGCAGGAAACGGACGGTGATGAAGTTGGGTGGGCTGCCGATCAGCGTTCCCATGCCGCCGACGGAAGCCGCGTAGGCAATGGCAAGCACGCTGCCGGAGTTTGTATCGTCCTCTTCGGGGAGGGTGCCGAGAAGAATCGGGATCAAGATCGCTGCGGTGGCGGTGTTGCTGATCCACATCGAGAGCATCGCCGCGGTCATCATGAAGGCCATGCGAATGCGAATCGGAGAGCCACGCACAAGCCGGAACTGCGTGAGTGATCGCGCCATGCGCCGGTCGAGCCCGTGCCGCGTCATCGCTCTAGCGATGAAGAAACCACCGATGAACAGGAAGATCAGCGGGTCGGCATACGGTGCGAACGCGGCGCGGCTGTCGGTGACGCCCACCACGATCATGGCCGGCGCGATCAGCAGCGCGGTCACCGAAATGGGCAACACCTCCGTGACCCAGGCGACGATCACAGCGGCGAAGACCGCGGCAAGATGGTGGGCGCGTGGTTCCAGTCCGAGCGGAGCAAACCAAACCGCTAGGAACAGTGCGGGAGTAAGGACTAGACCTACCTTGCGCCGATCAAGAAAGCCCATTCACGCGCCATCTAGCACGTCGCGCCATGGGTACGTCTAGCCCGGTCCGCTCGAAAGTTGCGCTGCTTTCGGTTCGGCCCCAAGGTGGATAAGACGTGACTGATTTGCGCCTGGGATTATTGACAATTCTGGCGTGTGCAGCTTTCTATGGCTGCACACCGAAGCAGGCCCCTGCAACCGCTCCGGCGGGTAGCGATGCCAAGCCCGAGCCCAGCTCCGACGTTGCGGCCGAAGCCCCCCGGGTGGTCCTCGAGGCACCCGTCGCGTTTTGGAAGGATGGCAGCTCGCAGGGCGACGTCGATGCCGCCAAGGCCGACGAAGACGGGCACCTTCTGCTCGACCTCGGCGAAGAGTGGACTCCGTACATCCTCACGGAGGCTACCTCTACCGATGAGCTCGGCCAGACCAGCGAGTACCGCTCGACGTATTTGGCGCTCGCGCGAGGGGAGTTTCCCGACGATCGGCACGGGTATCGAGCCGAGAAAGACCAGTACCTCGAACTCTACGGCATCTTGCCGACCTTCGGGCTGTTGAGGCAGCGCTTCCGGCAAGTACGGGCGCTAGAGTGCGCGGCGGAGCTCGACCTCGTGCCGTTGCAGGAGTTCGAAGGGTTCCTTGCGTACCGAAAGGGCCGCCGCCCGGCACGCCGATTGGCTCGTTATCAGCTGCTCAAGCCGCAAATGGCCGCGCTCGTCACGCGTGCCGAAGTAGAGGGCCTCGATCAGGTTGCCCGTCTGCACGCCGCTGATGATGACGAGTGGGCGAAGGTCGAGGAGTACCGCATCCTCGCGCCCGAGATCGAAGCGATCATCGCGGCGCAAGCCCGACTCGAATGCGAGGGCTTCTTCGAGGGTCGCGGTGCGCACACGCCAGGCCTCTTCGATTGGAGAACCCACGAGGCGCTTGCCGAGTTCGAGCGCAGGCATCGTGTCTATGGCTGGGGCTTCATCGGTGACGACACGCTGGCCGTTCTACGGACGTCGCCTCAGGACACCGAGCAGGAAGCGGTGATTCGCGTGCTGACCGAGCGCGCCGTACACGCCGCGGAGGTCATCGAAGACGGCAGCACGTCGACCTTGCGAGATGGCGAACCGCGAACTTACAAGACCGAAGACGGCAGAGAGCTACAGATTCCGAATCTCGAGGCCGACCTTCGCGAGCGCGTCATCACGGCTTTTGGGCTGCAGACGGCCGAGTCGACGTACGCATGGTTGGACTCTCTTGGCGACATGGCCGCGACGCACATCGTCGCCATCGAGAACATCGAGCTTCCTCCGTACTACGCGCGCGTGATGGAGCTGAGCATCTCGACTGATCGCGGCGACGTTTGGTACGAGTTCCCATACGACGAAGAGGGCAAGGCGCGTTCCCAGCCGGTGAGTCGTCGGCCGCGCCTTACGATCCTCGTCCACTACAACGACCAGAAGATCCCGCTCGCGCGGTTCGGGACGACGGTCGGCGGGTGGCGCGGAGAGTTCATCGAGGGCGCAGTGATGTGGAAGTACAAGGGCTCGCCCATCGGCAAGCGCGTGTGGAGCCGCATCGCAGCCGCCCCGATTTGGGTTCCGCCCGAGAGTACGCCGCCACGAGTCATGCTCACCAAGAGGAAGAAACGGGGCGAGGAGTATTTCGAGGTCGATTACCACACGACCGGTCCGAGCTACGCCTCGGCGTACGGCCTGGTCGCAGCGTATCACCGCAAGTACTACCGGTCGCCGGACGGCAAGATCCAAGTCGGCGGCGACGAGGGCATCCGCACCCACGGTTCGGTCGACTACATGAGCATCATGCGTCGCCATTCACACGGTTGTCACCGGATGCACAATCACATTGCTGTGCGGCTGATGTCGTTCGTCCTCGAACATCGTCCCCATACGCGGTACGGCCAGCAGCCGATGGTCTACCGCCGCGAGTTCGAGTTCGAAGAGGAGCTGTACCTCATGGAGTTCGACAAGGGCGGATACAACTTCGTGCTCGAAGAGCCGCTGTTCGTCGAGGTTCTTCCAGGAAGAGTTCGCGGCCAAGTCAAAGAGCCGATCGAGGTTGCGATACCGCGCTTCGATCGCGAAGTCGGCGCGTACGTGATGCCTGACGGCGCGTGGGTGACCGTGGACCGGTTCGGCAACATGACTCCGCGCATCCAACCATTTGATTTCGACGCACCGCTCGAAGCGCCCGAGCTGACGGTCGATGCGGATCCGATGACGACCGCGGGAGTCACGCCCGCGGAGGTCGTACCGGCGCCGACCGAAAGTGGTATGCCGAGCACTCAGCCCGCGGCGATCCCGGTGCACACGGCCGCCGTGCCCGTCGCAGCGTCACCCTAAAACGAGGACCCAATTTCGGGGGCTTACGCCTTGTGGACAAGTTGGGCGAAACGTAGTTTCCCTGTGGAAAACTAATCGTCTTTTCCACAAGCGAATTTCGTTGATCTCCGTCGTCAGATCGGAGACAAAAGGGATCGGAAGATCGCGACAGCGAGCTCGACGTTCTTTGAATCAACCCATCTGACAACATGCAACGCAAGTTGCTTGTTTCTCACTCTCACGGGGGAGAAGCGGGGTGGAAACGCCACGCTGTCGGGAGGCGCAAGGAGCGTCGAACGTGTCCGTGGGTCGTGAGGATTGCAAAAGCCGATGTCCTGATGCGTGGGCCCGAGTCGAGTGAAAGCTCTGATGGAGGCCGTCGACGCGAGGGGCGTCGGTGAAAGACGCGCTCGAACCAGGACGCCGCTCTGTTTCACCACACAGCGGCCGCGAAGGTTCTAGACGGGAAGTCGGAGGCACCTGGCATAAGGGCCGACCGACGACCGTGACGGCGCGTCAGAGGTTCGGTGCTCGTCCGCTTCGGCGCAGCGAGCTCCCGCCTCAGCGAGTGCGACGGGGTGACACCGTCGGCTCACCGTCCGGATAGCCGGTTCGACACTGGTGACGGTAGTCTCACGAGGTTCGGGTGCCCATCTTTGAAAACTAAAACTCTGGATTGCACGCGTCGGCCTGAACATGCTGAGCGACACCGTTGCACACGAGGCGAGAGCTTCGGCAGCGGCATGGAGCGCGGCATGAGCATCAGGATCCAATAGAAGCGCATCCCACAACGCGCCCTTGGCGAGTCGAAAACCAAGGGTTCAGGTACGGCGAGAGTTGTCGCGGAGTCCAATCACAGCGGTTTGCTAAACCCAAACCGTTGCTGGGATTCCGTCCGCAGGAAACACATGGGGCAACTCATGCGAACCTACGGTGCCTCGAGACCTTCAAGTCGAGAGATACGACGACAGCGCACGGGACGTGTCGGTCAAAGCTCCTCCAGTGAGTCCAACAGCTCACGCGGGGTGTTAGCAGGCTTCCCGACGGGGAATGCATCGCGCCGAAACGTGTCGCGCAAAGCAGGAGAGGCTGAATAAGCCCACCATCGAGCCTCGCGCTCGAAATCCAGACAAAGTCGGTCGTGGTGAATGCGACGTATTCGCATCCACACAGCCAAACGACGAGCTTGCTCGTCGCAAGGCCAGCGAACTTCCAAAAGGGGCGATCCGTGCCGGGTCG
>CBDURI010000109.1:0-8593 GCA_965369435.1 uncultured bacterium | reverse complement strand
AGCGTTTCGGCACCAAATCGACGATCGGACCGTGGCGCAGGGTATGACACACGCCTTTGTAGATGCCGAGCGATTCGTAGACCGCCGCGGTCATCATCACAGTGCGGGTCTGGCCGGTAATCGAAAACGGGAAGCTGTTGTGGACGAACCCCAACGAGAGCTTGAGCTCGGGGTTGGCCCATCCTCCGGCGCCGCCCAACCCGAAGTGTCCAAAGGCTTCAGGGACGTCCATCAGGAACGCATCGGTGCGGTGGTATCCGAGCTTCCAGTGAAGCGGATAGAAAATGACTTTGTCGGCGCGCTTCGTTTGGACCTCGGCGGCCTTTCGGACAATCTCCTCCGAAACCAGCCGCACACCATCGAGCTCACCGCCCAAGGAAAGCGCGGCGTACATCTTGGCGAGCGAACGCGCGGTCGCCACGCCGTTCATCGCAGGCAAGCACGCCTTCCAGAACGCGGGGTGCGAGAAGAGCGCCTTGGCATTCTTGGGCGACAGGCCTCGGCGCCACAGATCCCGCAGCGTCCCGGATCGAACCCAAAAGGGGATGTGATAATCGGGTGACAGCGGTCCTGCACCACTTCTTTGGAGCTCGGGGAGCCCGATGAAATCGGGAAGCCTGTCCATTTGGGTGTCGGCGTTGCCGATGTACAAGCCGTCGAGCTTCAAAGGACCGACGATCCGCCGCTCGAGGAACTCTGGCACGGTAAGGCCGGAGATCCTCTGAATCAGCTCCCCAACGAGCCAACCAAAGGTCACCGCCTGGTACGCATTGGCCGTGCCCGGGTCGAAGTCCGGCTCGGTCTTGGCGAGGCGCGACACGATCAGGTCCCAGTCCAGGATGTCCGTGAGCTGGTCGACGAGGTGCGCGACCTTGTGAAGGCCCGCCTGGTGAGACAACAAATGCCGAACGGTGATCTGCTCTTTGCCGTTGCAGCCGAACTCCGGCCAGTACTCGGCAACCGGTGCGTCGTAGTCGATCAGACCGTCCGTCGCGAGCATGTGGAGCGCAGTCGAGGTGATCCCCTTGGTGCCCGAGTAGCAAATCGACATGGTGTCTCGTTGCCAGGGCGTGCCGTCCTTGCGCGCCGGTCCGGCCCAGATGTCGACGACCGGTTTCCCATCCAAGAACACGGCCGCCGCCGCGCCGCCGCCGTAGTACTTGATCTGCTTGCGCAGGAGCTTTGCCACGGGTTCGAATCGTGGTTCGTACGCGCCCTTGATGTCCATGTCCCGAGCCATCACCCGCACGCTATCTAGCTCACTAGTAATGATATGTCAGCTGCGTGGAAAGAAAGAAGGTACGTACCTGGTAGTCGCCAGCGCAGCCGGTACGAAGCACTTGATCGCGCGAGCACAAGTTGATGAGCTCACCGCCGACCTCGACGGGTTCCTGCGCGACTTCGGGTCCGATCGTGGAGCCGAACTGCGAAAAGAGCATGCCAATGTCGAAGTCGACTTTGTCCCAACTGAAGCCCAGGCCCGTTTGGACGCCGATAGCGATGCCGGGTGGAGGCGTGAAGATCTGCGCGAACTGCTCGCGAGTGTTCGAATTGCCGGCATTGAAGCCAAAGCGAATCGCGACCAAATCGATGATCTGGTATTCGACGCCAAGCTTCAGACTGTACACGTTCTTCCAGTAGAACGGCGCGACGGTCGGTTCCGGCAGCAGCGCCTCGAGGGCCGGATCGGAGCCTTCCGGCAACGAGACATGGACGGTCTGGGTTTGGTTGCCCTGCTTCTCGGCCTCGTGAAACTGAATACGAAGCTCGGCCACCAACAAGAGCTTCTTGTCGACGAGCTTCACGCTCGCGCCGAACTGCAGCGCGTTCGGCATCACCCAGTCCGACTGGGCATTGAGGGTTTCCAGCCCTGGAATGTCGACGCCGGTTTGGGTGCTTCCGGTCATTTTGATCTTGGTGTACACGCGCCATGCTGCGCCGACCGTCCACATGTCGTTGGGCTTGAAGGACACGCCAATCCGCGCGCTCGGAATGCCAACGCCGCCAAGCTGGTTGTGGATCCGGGCATAGCTGGGGTTCGGAAGAACACTCACCGCACCGATGTTCTGATAGAGATCCGCAGTTTGGGCTGCGATCGGGAGTCGAAGCATGATGCCAACGCTCCACTTGTCGCTGATCTCGATCGCCGGACCCATGGCGAGCTCTCCGACAAAGAAGGTCACCGACTGATCCTGCGGCTCGGTCCCGACGATTTCGTCGGGCTCACCGTCGACGTTGGGCACGTCCTCATAGGTCGCGCCGTAGCCCACCTCGAGATACGCGCCCGCGCCCCAGACCATCCGCTTCGAGACCCGCCAAGCGAAGAATGTCGACCCGAGCGGCCCGAAGCTGACACCCGTGCACCTGCTACTGTTCGGACCTTCGACCGGAGCGCAGGTGTTGACGAAGATCGGATCGAACATGACCGAGAAGGAGAACTTCTCGATGCCGGTGAGGAGCGCGGGATTGATCGCGATCGCTGCGGGCCGTTCGAGAAAAGACACCCCGGCCTGCGCCAAGGTGACGCTCCGTGTGTCATACGCGGTGGGTTCGGTGTTGGCAGACGCAGCGCGGGGGGACAGCGTTGAGAGCAAGGCCAGCGAAGTCGCGAGAATTATTCGACTCTTCATGTAGCTCCCAACTACGGGACCCTATGATAGGGGTATCGGTCATTTGAATCTACAAAGATTCGCAGTGGCAGTGGGTTGGAGCGGCACTGGCCGTCAGCGGTTTTCATGAAAGCGGCCGGCGAATGCGCGCAGCGGCAAGTCGGCGCTGGTGATGAGGCCGGGACGGGCTTCGCAAACCGACTCGACGGCATTGAGCGCGGGCATGCCCGTGATCGTCATGCCGATGGAGGCCATGTACGCGGGGTCGCTCCAGTCCATCTGTCCCGAGTCCATTGCCGGGAGAATCATGTGGCGGTTCATGATCTGTGGATTGCCGCGGACGGTCATGATGTAGCAGTTCTGCACGTTCCACTTCGGTTCGGTGTTCGGCGTCATCTGCCACTCGAGGTGAACTTCGATCTTGGGCTCGCCCTTCGCCTTGCCGATGTACTTCGCCAGGCTTGCGCCGACGGACCCTTTAGGAAGCACCCACCATCCCAGATCGACCTCTTCTTTGCAGGCTCCGAGCTCGCACTCGAACGCAATCTCGTCGATCTCGATACCGCAGCAGTCCGCGATCATGTAGATCGAGTCCGCAAAGACCGTGGCACCCGCCTCCAACATCTGCGGGACCTCCGGATCGTCCACCGGACGCCCGTAACCGTGCTTCTTCCAGGTATCGACCGAGTGATGACACGAGACGTCGACCGTTTCGATCACCTGAATGTGGTCGATTCGCGACAGGCCTGCCGTGTTCACGATCGCGAGGATCTGCGCCAACCCCGGATTCATACCGGTACCATAGAGCGTTGCGTTGCCGCGCTTACCTGCCTCATCGACGAGCTCGGTCGACTTGCGACCCGAGGGGTGCGGGTGGTGCCGGTTACGGGAATAGCCAGTGATCCAATCCGACGTCGTAACGACATTGATGCCGCTCTCGAGCAGCCGGCAGAAAAGATCGATGTCCGGCCAAACACCGAAGTACGTCACGCAGTCGGGCTTGGCGGCGATGACGTCGTCGACAGTGTTCGTTGCCAGTACGCCGATGGGATCGATCCCGACGATCTCACCCGCATCGCGGCCAACCTTGTCCTCGCTGTAGCAATAGAGCCCGACTAGCTCGAGATCGGGATGTTGGACGGTCTTGGACACCATCTCGGTGCCCACGTTGCCGGTGGCGAACTGAAAGACTCTCAGGGGCGTCGTTCTCATCTCAGGGTTCTCCGGTGATTCAGATCGGTCCAAATATTGCCGCCGCAAAGTCCAGCAGGAACAGCATGATCATGCTGGCTGCGCACGCGGCGGCAGCGGTAAGCGCCAAGCTCCAGTTCGCGTCCCGTTCTTCGTCGAGGCGATAGAAAATCGGGAAGCTAGCGACGAAATAGAGCGAATAGAAGAGCGAGCCGTACGCGAGCATGCGCTCCATGTCTCGGTAGTAGAACTGGTTTTCGATCCACGGGTTTGCCATCGCCTTCGTTTCCATCCAAGCCCAGAAATAGGCGACGGCGACTAGCAAGATCGGCCAGAGCATCGGTCCGATTGGAAGCCGGGAGGTGCGGATGCGGCGCAGCACGATGACCGCCGTCGTATGATAGGTGATGAAGTACGCCTGCGTGAGCAAGTACATCATGACCGGAACGCGCTGCTCGCCCGATCCGACGAGCGTCGCATCGAAGGTGAGCTCGATCATCGGGTAGGCGTAGACCATCCCGAGAATGTCGAAAAAGTACTCGGAGCCAAAGTAGTTCGCAGCGAAGCTAAAAATCCCGATGTAGAGGTTCGCTTTGAACCAATACGTTTGGTACCAAGGCCGGCCGAGCGGTGTCTCGTCGCGGATCAGGGCAGGCACCGCCAGCAACGGAAGCGCAACGGCAACACCAATCGCCAGGAAGCCCCATTCACCTACCCGAGCGGTGACGCCGAGGGCCATTACCAGTCCCATCAGGATCATCCAGATCGGCGAGTAGATCAGGAAGAACTTCTCGCCCCACGCCTTGCTGGGATTCTCGGAGAACCAGCGTGGGGCAGCGTTGGTCGCCATGCCGCTCATCCAAAGAGCGCGATACGAACCATCGCCTGAAGGTTCTTGAGCTTCTCGAGCTTGCCGGGCTCCGGTCGAAGCGTCTCGTGGCCTGGCAAGAGCTCAGCGCCCGCTTTGGCTTGGCGATGGATCTTCTCGCGAATCGTTGGGTTCAGATGGCCGCCGCCGGCGAGCTCGATGAATATCGACTTGGCGTTGCCGAAGTCGAAGAAATCGCGCTGCCAGCTCCACTTGAAGTCGCCCGCGTACTTGAACCACGACCCGCCAACCCCGGCGATTTCGTAGTCGCTTCCATCGGCACGTTTAAACGGCGCGACTTGCCGCCAGAACCCAACCACTTGACCCTGTTTCTCGTCGATGAGCACGGTGTCATACGGGTACGCCCAGTCTTCGAAGCCTTTCATGTGATAGCCGAGCGCGACTTCTTTGATCTCCTTCAACCCGCGGGCCCAGAACTCCTCGTTGGGGCCGACGTTCCAGCGATACACGGCGTCATCGGTGTAGTGCGCGCCGAGATAGGTGCTCCAATCACCCTCCCGTTCGGCGTTGCGGTTGGCTTCGAGCCACCGTTCCATCATCTCTTCCAACTCTTCACGCGGAAACGCGGGCATCGCTTGCTCCTCTCTTGCGGTAGCGAACGTTGATTGGGGGCTTGGGGCCGAGCACGATCCGCCCGAAGTCTGTATCCAGCGGGTCGCCCACGAGCTCGAAGTCGTAGTTGTTGAGCAAGACGCCGAAGATGGTTTTCATCTGAAGGATGGCGAAGGCGTTGCCGAGGCATTTATGCCGGCCGCCGCCAAACGACATGTACGCAAAGGGGCGCCTGTCTTCCTCACGGCCGGGCCCATAGCGATCAGGATCGTACTCGAGGGCGTTCTCGAAGACCTCGTTTTCACGATGGGCAACGAGCGGAGAGACCGAGACCCAGTCGCCCTTCTTCACCTGGTAGCCGTAGATCTCGCAGTCCTCGAGGGCAGCGCGGAACAACATGAAGAGGGGCGGGTGAATGCGCAGTGCCTCCTTGATGGCCCATTCGGTTCGTTCGAGGTCGCGCATCGCTTGGAAGCTGTAGCCCTCGTCGGCCGGGAAGCGCTCGCGAATCTCGGTGCAGACTTTGTCGTAGTAGTCAGGCGCTCGTAGGAGCTCGAGCAGCGCCCAGGCCGTCGTCACCGAGCTGGTGTGGTGCCCGGCAAACATCGCCGCGATGAGAATGCCGGTGATCTCGTGATCGCTGAGGGACGTGCCATCGGCGTACTTGGACTCCATGAGGGTCTGCGTGAAGTCCTCCGACTGAATGCCTTTGCGCCGGCGTCGCTCGATGATGGTCGACACCATTTCGCCGAGACGCGCCCTTGCGCGGTCGCGCCTTCGGAACGCTGGAATGGGAAGGTGCGCATTGACGTATGCCAACGGAACGATCCCTGCCTCGAGGTCTTCATACACCCTCGCGAACTCCTCGCTCATCTCGTTGCGGAACTCCTCGCCGAGCAGACAGCGGCTCGAGGTGAAGCTCGTCAGGGTGGCGAAGAACTCGCAGACCTCGATCTGTCCTTCGTCGCCCCAATTCCTGATGATCTTGTGGGTTTCGTCAGCGATGATCTCCGTGTAGGTTCGCATGCGCTTGTTGCGGAGCGCCGGGTGCAGCATGTGCAACTGCTCGTACATTCGCTCTGGCGTAGTGTCGTAAACGACCCCTTTGCCGAAAACCGGGATCATCATCTTGTAAGCCTCGCTCGGGCTCAGCACCTCGTCCGGAAGCCGAAAGAGCGATTCGTGCGCCTCGGGCCCCGTGAAAAGGGTGACGTTCTTGCCTGCCAGCTTGAACTGGGCGACCCGGCCGCATTCGTCGTACGCCCGTTGCAACAGGCCAACCGGGTCCCGTGCAAAGTCGATGGTGTGGCCGATCAATGGGAAGCCGCCTTTGAGTCGGGGCGGTTTCTTGAGGCTGGTGGCCTTGGCGGGCGCGGTGCCCACGCTTGCTGCTGTCGTCATCAGTTGCTCCTGAATAGCGTGCGTCGAAGTTGTTCCTCAATCCGGTTGGCGAGCTCGTCGGCGTCACTCTGCATCCCCGCCTCAACCCATGCCGACATGTGAACCTGCTGGATCGCTACCATCGTGCGTGCGGCGAGCACGGAATCTCCGCGGAACGCATCCCCTTCGCGCATGGCCTCATCGATCACCAGCGCGATCAAGTCGATGCCTCGTCTCCAGGCGTTGACGAGCCCCTCCCCAACCTCTTGCGGATTCGACGCCCAAGCACCGCTGTTGTTGAGGTGAATGCGAAGGAAGTCGGGATGCTCTGTGAGCCACTGGATGAATACACGATTGCCCTGCATGAGGCGCTCGGCGGCCTTGTCGTCGCTTGCCATCGTGCGGCCAGCCAGAAGGAACAGTCGTCCCAACCGCTCGTCATGCACGGCTTGATAGATGTCGGACTTGCCATCGAAAACCGAATACAGGGTCCCGAGGGAGATTCCTGACTCGGTGGCAATGTCCTGAATCTTGGTGCCCTCGTAGCCCCGGCTAGCGAAGAGCCGCTCGGCCGCATCGATGATCAATGAGCGGTACATCGAGGTCTTTGCGTTGCGCGCCTTCGCCGTAGCTTGCGACATCGATGCGGAGATTAGAATTAGCTTCTATTTTCTGCAACCACATTTTATACTCGGCGAGCGAAGCTGTTGAATTTGGCTAACTCGCCTATTATTTCGGGATCTTGAGGATCTGCCAAGGAGGAGTGTCGATGCGGATCAAAGTGGATTTCGATCTTTGTCAGGGGCATGGCGAGTGTGAGGGGGAGGCGCCCGAGGTCTTCGAGGTGGACGACGATGGCAAGATGACCGTGCTCCAGGAGGAGCCGTCCGAGGAACTTCGTGAGAAGGTCTTGCGAGCAAAAAAATACTGCCCGACCATGGCGATCACCGTCGAGGATTGAACGTGAGCCGGCAGTCCAAGCCCAAGTTGCCGATGCCCTCAGGCTGGTTTCGAATCGCCACCAGCCAGGAGTTGCCCACCGCAAAGGTCGGCGTCTTCCAGATCAACGGACAAGACGTCGTCGCGTTTCGCAACGAGCAGGGCGCCGTTGCCGTCGTCGATCCCATCTGTCCGCACATGGGTGCGCACCTCGGCTACGGCGGTCGCGTGGTCGATGGCGCGCTTCGCTGTCCGTTTCATGGCTTGCGATTCGACACCGGCGGCAACTGCGTCGGAACGGAGTATCCAGGCAATCCCGAGGTGAAGCTCTCGTTGCGATCCTGGCCAGTCATGGAGCAGCTCGGGTGCATCTTCGTGCACGCCGGGCACGACGGCGCCGCGCCCACTTGGGAGCTACCCGAGTACGACACGACAGGATGGACCGAGCCGGTCACCAAGGTGCTCACGCTCAAAGGCCACGTCCAAGACGTCGCGGAGAACGCGGTCGATTTCGGTCACTTTGCCGCCGTACACGAGTACTCGGACCTCGAGGACCCGGTGCTGCGAATCGATGGCCCGCGAATGTACTCGAGGTTCGGATTCACGCGCCGCAACCCTTTCCTTCCCATTACCGACATCCAGTCGATCTTCGACACCGACGTACACGGCCTCGGCCTGTCAGTGACCGATCTTCGCGTCCCGAAGCTAGGCATCCACTACCGCGTCCTGCTCACCGCCACACAGATCGACGAAGATACGATGTCCTTCGGCATCGGCGTGAGCTCGGAGTTTCCCCCGCCGTTCGTGCCGAAAGCGATGCGGGCGCTGCCCCTTCCCTGGCGTGCGGTGACCCGCGCCCAAGTCCGGGCCGTTCACCGCTTCATCATCTCCGACGTGCTGCAGGACCAAGAGATTTGGGAGCACCGTGTGCCGATGGCCGTCCCTGCCCTGATCCCGGGCGACGGCCCGATCGCGAAGTTCAGGCGCTGGGTCAAGCAGTTCTACGCGTGACCTAACGGTGGGAGCCTTCGCC
>CBDURI010000108.1:0-8609 GCA_965369435.1 uncultured bacterium | reverse complement strand
GCTTCGAACACCGTCGCTTGAATTGCGTCGTAGGTGCTTGCGTAGTTGCAATCTTTGGGTGCGGTACCGGCCCCCGAGTCGGCGTCACCGCAAGAAGTAAGGAAGAGCGCGCAGAGCGCACCCAAGACAAGTGACTGTCCGAAGAGTGTCGGCATTAGATTTATCGTCCCAGTAGATGTAAGAGCGGGCTAGCGGGCGTCAAATGACTGGGGTCCAGTCCATTGACCTCTGTTCAATTGACGTAATATCACCACCCGCGCAAGTCTTGCGCGTCCCCTGGGAGGATCAAAATGCCACTCGATACTCTGTTCAAGGCGGCCACTTACGCCGTACTCCCCTTCTGGGTGCTGTTGATCGTGGCACCGCGCTGGTCGTGGACCCAGAGATTAGTGCACGGTCCGGTCGTGCTTTTACTTTTGACCCCGGTGTACGCCTACATGCTGTTTGGCTACGGGCCCGCCCCGGACGGCATGGCGTTTAGCTCGCTCTACGGGGTGATGCTCGGTTTCTCGGCCCCTCACATCGTCGTCGCCTGGTGGATCCACTACCTGATCTTCGACCTCTTCATCGGCGCGTGGGAGGCACGCGACGCCCAGCGGCGAGGCATTCCTCATCTGTGGGTCGTCCCCTGCCTCATCGTGACACTGATGATCGGCCCGGTTGGGCTTCTGCTGTACGTGCTCGTGCGCTTCTTCCGCACGCGGGTTCTCGAGTACGACGAGGACGGCAACTGCTAACGGCAACTACTCGTAGACAATGAAAAAGGGCCAGCGCCATCCACGGCGCCGGCCCTTTTGGATCAGGACTCCCACCAAGGGGGGGAGTTTGCCCAGGGGCTAACTCGCCCGAACCTCCGATGAGAGTCCGATTCTAGAATTGCTGTTCATATGCACATTCCTCCCCCGGCAATGCCGGCGCTCTTGGGTCTCTGGGCAACCGTGCCCAGACCACGCGGAGCGTTCCTTGGTGGTTAGACCCTCGGACATCGAGGGCCGTCTCATGGCAGCAAGTGTCCTTGCGGGATTGGGAACCCCGTCGGACTTCGCACCAGCGCGGGGCAATCTACCCAACCGCCGCCCATGGCGAGTCGCGTCACAGCGAAGTCGCATCGCAAAAAGGAGGTCCCTTTTTGGGGCAACGCCACTCACTCTTCAAAGATACCCGGTACGCTCGATCGAGCCAAGTCTAGAACGCCGTTAGAGGAGGAATTCGTCTTCGAGCTGCAGAACTTGGAGGTTCCGTCCACGAACCTGCGCGAGATCCCGCAGTACCCTCGCCTCGAATGTGGGCTTGATGTGGTAGAGCAAGATCGGAAGCTCCTCGCTCTGTTCGAGCTTGCCGAGCTCGGACGCGAGGGTTTCCGGAGTGAGATGCCGCGAGCCGTGCGCGAGGTCGGCTTCATCGTTCGGGAATGAAACTTCGATCATCAAGGCTTGGAGATCATCGAGTGCGTTGATGCGCGTCCAAAGCTCGTCGGTCGGCCCAGTGTCTCCGCCGTAGACGATGCTTGCCGCGTTCTGACGAATGATGAACGCCGAAGTGTCCACGGTGTGATTGACCATGATCGGGGTGACTTCGTAGCCGTCGACATCGGTAACCTCATTGGGCTGCACCTCGACGAATCGCACGGTCGGGCCGTCCTTTGCATCGATGCGCGTGAAATCGGGCCAAATGATGTCGTTGAAGAAGTGTTTGCGCAGCGCGTCGATGGTGGCGGGGACTCCCACGATGTCGAGGGTCGAGCCGCCCTGCTGACAACGGTTGTCGGCGAGCGTCGCGAGATCGCGAACGTGATCCATGTGCGGATGGCTCACGAGCACCGAGCGAATGCGTTCCTGCTCGTCGAGGGAAAGCATGCTCGTGATGGCCCCTGCGTCGATCGCAAGCCCGTCCCCTACGAGAAAGCTCGAGGTTCGATGCTTGGGCGTTTCCCCGCCATGGCACCCGAGCACGCGAAGCTGCATCAGACTTCCCCCGAATTGCGGACAAACTCGAGAAAAGCTGCGAGCCGCACCTCATCCTTGATCAAGACGAAGCCGCTCGACACCTCGACGACACCCACGCGCGTGAGCCGACGGAGCGCGCCGCGAACGTCGTTCTTGCCGACCCCTAACTTGAGAGCCAAGCCCTTGTCCGTGACGTCGGGTGCGGCCGACCCCTCGGCGCTTTGAAGCGCTTCTTGGAGCTCTAGGACGACGCGCGCCGTGAGGTCGTCCTCGAGCAGGACATCGATGAATCGGTTGGCGTTCTCGAGACGTTCAGCGAGATGTCGAATCAGTCGAATCGCAATCTCTCCGGCGCCACTGACCATCTCCTGAAGCTTGTCGGCGGGCACCTTGAGCAGCTCTGCGTCCTCGACGACTTCGGCCGTCGCGGAACGAGGCTGGCCGGTGACGACCGCCATCTCTCCGAAGAAGTCCCCAGGGCCGAGGGTCGTCACGACGCGCTTCCGGCCGTGCGACTCCTTGAGGACACGAACCTTGCCCGCGCGAATGACATACATCGATCCGCCGGGGTCGCCCTGACGAAATACCGTCGTGCCCTCTTTGAGACGAACTCCAAATTTGTCAGCCAACGACTGATTCGCCATGCCCCGCCTCCATCAATGTACCCCGCGGGGAAGTCGACCGCCACAGTGTTACGCCGTAATCTCGCCCCTGGGCTTCGATGTCGGTCGACTGGCAGCAACTGCAGGATATTGCGCCGGAGCTGGGCGTCGCGCTCGATCTGGTCATTGCGCTCATCGCGTCCTCACACGTCATTCTGCACAAGGACGATACGCGCGCTGCCACCGCCTGGGTGGGTCTGATTTGGCTCGTCCCGTTCGTGGGCACGATTCTGTACGTGTTCCTGGGAATCAATCGCATTCAGAGGCGCGCCAAGGTCCTCAAGTCGGGCGCGACAGATTTCAGCGTGCCCCTGGACCAGGCACCCCGCTCGCCGGCGGACTTGGACCGGGAGCTCGGAAGCGATCGCGCTCGGCTGATCGAGCTTGCACGCGTCGTCGGGAACGTGACGCAGCGCCCCCTGCTGGTCGGCAATCGCATGGATCGCCTCGTCGACGGCGATGAGGCCTACCCCGCCATGCTCGAAGCGATTCAAAGCGCGCAACGTTCGATTTCGTTGGTGAGCTACATCTTCGAAGCCACTGGGGTCGGCGAAATGTTCGTTGACGCGCTCGTCGAAGCTCGCGGAAGAGGGGTCGAGGTTCGCGTCCTCGTCGACGACGTCGGAGCGCGGTACGGGCGCCCACGCATCCATCGCGTTCTGAGAAAGCGAGGCATACCGGTGGCCAACTTTCTCCCCGCCCTGTTGCCCCGGTCCGTCACGCACTTCAACTTGAGGAACCACTGCAAGATTCTAGTGGTCGACGGTCAGATCGGATTCACGGGAGGCATGAACATCCGGCAGGACTCGGTCTTGGCGTCGAGTCCCGAATACCCGACCAAGGATCTACACTTCCGGGTCCTCGGTCCCGTGGTGGCGCAGCTTCAAGAGGTGTTCGCAAGGGACTGGGCGTTCACCACAGGCGAGAAGCTGGCCGGTAGCCACTGGTTCCCGGAGCTCCAACCCAGGGGGGAGACCCTTTGCCGGGGCATCACCGATGGCCCTGACAGAGACATCGACAAGCTGCACTGGGTGTTTCTCGCCGCGACTGGGGCCGCGCGGCGTTCGATTCGAATCATGACCCCGTACTTCCTGCCGGACATCGTTCTGCTGAAGGCGTTGCACCTCGCCGCCCAACGCGGGGTGGAGGTGGACATCATCGTGCCGGAGAACGCGAACCTCCCGGTCGTCCGTTGGGCGATGTGGGGGCACCATCGACAGGTGCTGCGCGCGGGTGTGCGATTGTGGCTGTCGCCGCCACCGTTCGATCATTCAAAGCTATTCGTCGTCGACGGGTACTGGTCCTCGATCGGATCGTCCAACTGGGATCCACGAAGCCTGCGCTTGAACTTCGAGTTCAACGTCGAGTGTTACGACGAGGAGCTCGGCGCCAGCCTCGAAGATCACGTCCGTCATCGGTTGCAAGACGCGCGCTTGCTGACATCGGAGGAGCTCGACCAACGTTCGAAGTTCCTCAAGGTTCGCGACGGAACCGCCCGGCTCATGACTCCCTACCTTTGAGCGAGAGCGAACTCGGCTAGACGGCGTGCGGTGGCGGGCGCCGCCGTGGGATCGACAGACAGGTGCGCGCGCAGGATGGCGAGGTCTTCCGGCTCGTCGATGTCGTACCAGGGCGCAAGGACCGCAACGTTTCGATGCACGTTGGCGGTCATGGTGTCCTGCAAGGCATCGGACGTGGACCAGCGAACTCGTTCGAAGCTTGGCCGCACCGAATGGGAGGCCCCGATCGCGTAGTAGCCACCGTCATTCGCGGGGCCGAGCACGATCGACGCATTTTCAAGGGAAGCCAAAGCCGCGCCGATCAGACCGATCGGAAGAGTAGGGGCATCGCTTCCGATGATCACGACGCGTTCGTAGCGCCGGAAACCCTCGTCAAAGGCCGCTCCAAGCTTCACGCCCAGGTCGCCTTCGGGCTGCAAGCGCGCCGGTACGTCCAAGCGCCGCGCCCACTCGGACACGATCTCGTCTTCTGGCCCGGACGACCAGAGCATCACGTCGACGCGCCCCGCCGCGCGAACACGCGAGCACATGCGAAGCGTGTCCTCGACGAAGGCCTGGTAAAGCTCGGCCGCACCGCGATCTCCGAAGAGACCTGCAAGCCGTGTCTTCACTTGGCCCGCGATCGGGGGCCGCACGAACACAGCCAGCTGCGCTAGCTCCATGCGTAGCGCCCTAGCAGCCAGAGGATCTTGACGCCCGCACCCACCGACCCTCGAAGGGTGCCACTGACCTTGGAAACGCCGACGCGCTGCCTGTACGACACCGGCACCTCACGGTAGGCGACACCGCGCTGCGCGGCCTTGATCTGCATCTCGACGGTCCAGCCGTAGTTGCGGTCTCGCATGTCGAGGGCTTGCAAGGTCTCCCAACGGACTGCTCGAAATGGACCGAGGTCGGTATAGTGGACTCCATACAAGAGGCGGAGCGCCGTGCAGGCGATCGTGTTGCCGACCTGTTGCTGCGGGCTGAGTGCGCCCCGTTCGCGTCGGCCACGTGCGCGCGAGCCGATGACCATGTCCGCATCGCCCCTCGCGATCGGCTCGATGAGCGACGGGAGCTCGCCCGGGTGATCGCTGAAGTCGCCATCGAGAAAGACCACGATATCCGGCGGGTCATCGGCAAGGTGGGCGAGGGCCTTTAGGCAGGCCGCACCGTAACCACGCTCGGGCTCGTGGACGACTTCGGCGCCATTTTGTCGGGCCACTTCGGCCGTGCGATCGGTCGAACCATTGTCGGCGACGATGATGCGCCGAACCGGGGGGCGGGGGACGGCCCGGAGGACTAGGGGAAGGGCGGCTTGCTCGTTGAGGGCCGGGATGATGCAGGCGACGTCGATCTTACAGGCGCTTCGAGTAGTACTCGATGACCAGATCGATTTCGAGGGCGAAGGGGACCGAGTCCACTTTGGGGAGGCCCTTGACCGTGGACGTCGTTTTGCCCTCGTCGAACTCGACCCACTCGGGGCGTGCAATGCGAACGTCCTCGAGGGCAGCGGCGACGGCGGTCAGATTCTGGCTGCGCTCGCGAAGACTCACGACGTCGCCCTCACGCATGCGGTACGACGGGATGTCGAGACGCTTGCCATTGACGAGGAAGTGACCGTGACAGACGAGCTGACGTGCCGCGGGAATCGTCGGCGCGAAACCGGAGCGAAATACGAAGTTGTCCATGCGGCGCTCTAGGAGCTCGACGAGCTTGTCGCCGGACGGGTCCTTGCTGTGTACCGCTTCGCGGTAGAGCCGCCGGAACTGACCTTCGTTCAGGCCGTAGTTGAAACGCAGCTTCTGCTTTTCGAGAAGCTGCTTCTTGAAGTCGCTCATCTTACGGCGACGCGCCGACTTCGGTCCGTGGACGCCGGGGGGATACGGACGGTTCCACATGCTCTTGCGCGAAAGGCCGGGCAGGTCGATGCCGAGCGCTCGCATGCGCTTTACCCGTGGTCCTGTGTATCGAGACATCTATAAGGCTCCTGGCACGAAATCCCTGGGCTTTTGCCCGGTCCGAGCGAGGCGGCCCTTATACGGCAATCCACGGGCGAGGCAAATTGAGCCGGAATCGGGGGTGACGCTCCCGCGCGGCCGGCTGGCCGGTCAGCGAATTAGCCAGTAATCAGGCGGAATGGGGGAGACTCGGACCATTCATTTCGTCTCGCTCGGATGCGCGAAGAATCGCGTCGATACCGAGGTCATGCTCGGGGTGAGCGGCCAGTCCGGTTTCGAGGTGGTGCAGGACCCTGCGGCCGCCGAGGTGATCGTCATCAACACCTGCGGCTTCATCGGTCCGGCCAAGGAGGAGTCGATCGAGACGATCCTCGAGATGAGCGCCTATAAGGAGAGCGGCGCATGCGACAAGCTGGTCGTCGCCGGCTGTCTCTCGCAACGCTACCCCGAAGAGCTCGCAAGCGACCTTCCCGAGGTCGACCACTTCCTCGGGTCGAGCGACATGTTGAAGCTGAAGAGCGTGCTCGGTGGGACAAAAGATCGAATGCTGGTCGGCAACCCCGCGCAGTACACGATGCGCGCCGAGGACCCCCGGGTTCTCACCGGCAAGACCCACCGCGCCTACGTGAAGATCGCCGAAGGGTGCAATCGTGAGTGCAGCTTCTGCGCGATCCCTTCGTTCAGGGGCAAGCAACGGTCGCGAACGATCGCAGATCTAGTGCGAGAGGCCGAACAGCTCGCGGCCGCCGGCGTGGTCGAGCTCAACCTGATAAGCCAAGACACGATCGCCTATGGGCGGGATCTTCCCGAACGAGAGTCGCTCGCCGAGCTTCTCAGGGCGCTAGGCGACGTGGACGGGGTTCGTTGGGTGCGGGCCCACTACCTCTACCCCGAGAAGCTGACCGACGCGTTGGTCGAGGTCTTCTCCCAGCACGAGAAAGTCCTCCCATACATCGACATGCCGCTTCAACACGCTTCCGACACCATGCTGCGGGCCATGCGGCGCGGTCACGGCGGCGACCGGATGTACAAAGTCATCGAGCGGCTGCGCCACGCGATCCCTGATCTCGTGTTTCGGAGCACCTTCATCGTCGGGCACCCCGGCGAAACGGACGAAGACTTCGACGAGCTCCGCCAGTTCATCGAGTGGGCCGACCTCGACCACGTGGGCGTGTTTCTCTATTCGCCCGAAGAAGGGACCCGAAGCGGCGAGATGCCGGACGCCGTGGACGCTGCGGTTGCCGAGGCCCGGCACGCGGAGCTCATGGAACTGCAGCGACCGATCAGCCGGGCGCGCTTGGACCTGCGGGTCGGCACGGAGCTCGACGTGCTGGTCGAGGGTGTGAGCGATGAAAGCGAATGGCTCTTGCAGGGTCGGTGGTGGGGCCAGGCGCCCGAGGTCGACGGGGGCGTCTATCTCGCCAACGGAACAGCGCAGGCGGGCGAGATTCGGCGGGTCCTGGTCACCGACGCTGCGGACTACGACCTGATGGCCGATTTTATCGACGGGCCCGGCGGCCGCGACGCGCCCCCTGACGCAAAAGATCCCCGAAAGCACAAAGTTAGGCTACGAACGCTACCGTGAGGTGGACTGAGCTCGCTCTGTTGTTCGCGGCGCTCGCAGCGCTAGGGGGCTGTGCGACGGCAGTCCCGGCGATGAGCGGCGCCTCGATCACCCCCAAGAACCGGACCGACCTCGCCCTCGGCGGCGCTGCGCGTGTTCCGCTCGGGGGTTTGAAAGACCCGGTCGTCGTCGATCCTGGAGAGTCGGAGTATCGCTACGCGGCAGACGCGGGCGGCGTGGTTCCGATGGCGTACGGCCGATACGGCCTCACCGACAAGTGGGACCTCGGCCTCATGGTGGCCGGGACCACCGTTCGTGCCGAAGCGCGCTACGCGCACGTGCTCCAAGAAGGAACGACACGCTCGAGTCTGATCGTGGGGCTCGCTCCGTACGGCGGATGGATTCCGGATCGCGACGCGTCTGGAAGCGGTGGGCGTGTGGGCTTCGAGGTGCCGTTCGTGTACGGCATCGAGATCGGCGGCGTCTATGAAATCTGGATCGGCGCCCGCGGCAGCGGGGAGTATGTCTTCGGCGACTTCCAGGTGGCCGGCTCGGAGCGCAAAGCCAGCGGCGCGGGCGTGCGGGCTGGGCCGGTCATCGGAATGGCTCTCGGAGTTCGCCGTGTCCACGCCCTCATCGAGCTGACCGCCGCGTACGAGTACTGGTTCATCGACCACGCGGGCGTGTCACTCAACCGGGGCGGCTTCGTGCTCATTCCCGGTTTTGGGATTCGTCTACGCCTGTGAAGGCTAGGCGGCCTTGGGTGGATCGCCGCGAAGTAGATTGCCCACGAACGCCCCCATCAAGGCCATCATCGTGGCCATCAAGGTACCGAGAACGTACGCGCCCGCGGACAGCTGGTAGACGTCTGCAATGCTCGACAGGAAGATCATGGTGGGGATCGCCGCAAGCAACCCGCCGACCGGCGGTTCGAGGAAGTTCTTCCCGGGCGAGAAGTAGTTGATCGCCGCGGCGCC
>CBDURI010000107.1:0-8670 GCA_965369435.1 uncultured bacterium | reverse complement strand
GTGAGCATGATCGACCCCGTCTCGTCCAGGAGGTGCTCGACATCGCCAAGCATGCGTTCGAGGCCACTCGGTTCGAGGAGGCGCGGGTCGATGCCGTTGATCCGCATGCGCTCCTCGGCGAAATACTCTTCGAACTCGTCGACGCGCGCTTGAAGTCGGAAATTCTCTCGGGCGTACCGGGCCACGGTCTGTGGCAACCGCAGGAAGAAACCTGTCGAGCTTCGTTCAGCCACCACGTCGTCGAGCTCGGCGGCATACTGCCCCCCACCGAGCCGCACCAGAGTCGACGGATGGATCCACGGAACCTGTGACATGACCGAGCTCAACTCGGTCAAGTTGAGGTAGATGCGCCCCCGGAAATCCCCCACGAGCTCCGCATCGCGAGGCACGCTGCAACCCATCGCCCCAAACGCTCGACGAAAGCCTAGGTCGCTGAACTGGCTGAGCACGGACCAGGTAAAGGGCGTCACGACGCCAGGGAGCGCCTCTCCGACGTTGGCGTTACTCCAAACGAGCTTTCGTCGGTCCCACGGCCGATCACGTCGCGAGCCCCGGCGATTGCGAACGCTCGGGACGACGACCGGCCGCGCTTGAAGGACGTACACCTGCTGTTCGGTGATCCCCCACTCGACGTCGCGGGCATCACCGAAGTGGCTCTCGATTCGGGCGGCGAGGTCCGTCAAGTGCAGGAGCTGTTGCTCGCTCAGTGCGGGAGCTTCACGCTGGGCCGGAGCTACCTCGGCCTCACGGACGCCGCCCGACGGTTCGAGTACGGTTTGGTGGGCCTTGCCGCCGATGATCTGATCGCGAAGCTGCCCGGTGGCTTTGTCGACACGATAAGTGTCCGGCGTCACGCGGCCTTCGACGACCGCCGAACCGAGCCCGTACGCGGCATTGATGACCACCTCGCCCGCATCGCCAGTAAGGGGGTTTGTGGTGAACAGAACACCGGACACCTCCGCCGGAACCATGACCTGAATCACGACGCCAACCGAAACCGGCACGTCGTCGCCCAGGGCGCGCAAATAGGAAAGCACGCGAGGGCGAAAGACGCTCGACCAGCAGGTCTTGATCGCATCGAGGACCTCGTCTTCGCGCATCAGGTTGAGCAGCGTCGAATGCATCCCAGCGGCGGACGCGCCTTCCTGGTCCTCGTGCATGGCGGACGAACGAACCGCAAATCCGAGGGCGCCTTCACCCCTCATGGCAAGCAGCGCGTCGCTCACGCTTCGAACGACGTCCTGTGGAAGCGTCGCTTCGCGGACGCGCTCCGCGATGGACTGCAAGCGCTCGTCCGGCACGTGCGGAGCGTTCAGCAACGCCCTTGGGCGGTCCTCGATCTCGAGCACGCTCGAAAAGAACGAGTCACCGACCCAACCGGGCATCGCGTAGGCCGCCGGGACCGGGAAGCCGGCTCGGGCAAGCGCGGCCAAGGCGCGAGCCTTACCGCCATAGCCGGACGCCTTCCGAGGAACGACCGATTCGATTCGCTTCAGTACCCGCGGCATCCCGACCGATAGTCTCTAGCGCACGCGTGGACGGGGGCCATGCGGGGGTTATGGACGGGAGGTGGCGCTGGCGCTATGAAGGCGCGGTGTTCGAGATGGACGACGATCATTTTCATGATCAATGTGGGGTGTTTGGAGTGTTTGGTGCCAAAGAGGCGTCGAATCTAGCGTACCTCGGCCTGCACTCCTTGCAGCATCGCGGGCAAGAGGCTGCAGGCATCGTTTCGAGCTACGGCGGGCAGCTCTTCGTCCATCGTGGGATGGGTCTGGTGCAAGACGTCTTCACCGCCGCTCAGCTCGACAAGCTGCCCGGAAGTAGCGCCATCGGCCACGTTCGGTACACCACCGCGGGCGGCAGCCACATCAAGAACGCGCAGCCACTCGCCGTGGACTGCGGGCACGGCTCCATCGCCGTCGCCCACAACGGGAACCTCACCAACGGCCTAGCGCTTCGTCGCCAACTCGAAAGGGACGGCTCGATCTTCGCGTCGGACAGCGACACCGAAGTATTCGTGCATCTCATTGCGCGCTCGAAAGCCGAGACGACGGTCGACCGTGTCGCAGATGCGCTGCATCAGGTCGAAGGCGCCTACTCGCTGGTGTTCCTCTCGCCCGATGAGCTGGTTGCCGTGCGCGACCCCTACGGATTCCGCCCGTTGTGCTTGGGCAAGCTCGACGGGGCGTATGTCATCGCGTCTGAGCCGCCGGCCTTTCAGCTCATCGGCGCCGAGTTCATCCGCGACATCAACCCAGGCGAGATGGTCCTCATCAATGAATCCGGGCTGCAAAGCCTCCGGCCGTTTCGCACGGACGCGGAGCGCCGATACATGTGCATCTTCGAGTACGTCTACTTCGCGCGCCCCGACGCCACATTCGACGGGATCAGTGTCTACGACGCCCGTAAGCGCATGGGCCACGCCCTCGCCGCAGACCAGCCGGTCGAAGCCGATCTCGTGGTCCCGGTTCCCGACAGCGGGGTGGCCGCCGCACTCGGTTTCGCCGAAGCCGCGGGGCTCCCCTTCGAGCTCGGCTTGATCCGAAGCCATTACGTCGGCCGCACCTTCATCGAGCCGTCCCAATCGATCCGCCACTTCGGCGTCCGTCTCAAGCTACACCCGGTGAAAAGCCTTCTCGAAGGCAAACGCGTCGCCGTGATCGACGATTCGATCATCCGGGGCACCACCAGCCGCAAGATCGTAAAAATGATCCGCGACGCGGGCGCCAAGGAAGTTCATCTGCGGATCAGCTCCCCACCCACCACCTGGCCCTGCTTCTACGGCATCGACACTCCAAATCGCGATGAGCTGATCGCCGCCCACAACTCGGTCGAGCAGGTCAACGACTACGTCACCGCAGACAGCCTCGGCTACTTGTCCCTCGACGGCCTAAAGCGCGCGGTCGGCGGCGGCGGTTTCTGCAGCGCGTGCTTCAGCGGCCGCTACCCAATCCCAGTCACGGACGATGTCGCCCTACGCCGACAGCTACCGCTCGTCGGCGTCTGATCGCTGACGCGACCGCTTCGCTGGCAGGCTGCCGCCGCCGGAGCCTTGGAACTACCGGACACTTACGCCTGGTTTTGACATCGGTCCGCTGCATGCGCCCAATGGGCTAAGAGAGCCTCGGTTTTCGGGCTGTGCCCGCAACGCACCGAAATCGGGTGCTGTGGGACGCCGATAGACCTTCCCTGGTTGAACGCCAACGCGGAATCGCCGCGACTCCCACACGTTAAAAACACAGCCAAAAGCACCGTCCGCGCGGCCTCACCAACTTTGATACGGCCGCATCCAGCCACTGAGGTGGGGGCCTCTTTCGGCGTCGGCTACCTGCTCGGACATCGTCACGCGACGACTACCAATCAGTACGTTCATGCACGCCCTAAGGACACTGGAACCTAAAGCTAGTGCCCTTCAAACCATCTCGAGATCGCCGCGTTCACCTCCGCGGGTCGCTCCAAATGCAAGAAGTGCCCCGCGTCGGCGAGCCTCACCATCTCGAACAGCGCGCTGAAGTGCGCCTCTTGGTCTTCGGTGATCTCGGGACCAACGAGGCCGTCGCGCTCGCCGTGTAGATACATCGTCGGCACCACGATCGGACCGGCGGCGAGGGTCGCGCGCATCTCACGAATCGCTTTGAGTGAGGCCATGGCGCGATAGTACTTCAGTGGCGCCGGCATGCTCGCTCGCAGGCACAGCTTGAGCTCTTCGAAGTAGTCGGGCCCAGGATCGAAACCAGGTGACCAGTTGTGCCAGAGGCGCTCGATGAAACGGTAGTTGCGAAACTTCACGACGCGGTCCGACACGATGGGCAGTTGAAAGAAGCCCATGTAGGCACTGCGCTGAAGCTGGCGCGGATAGCGTTCGATGTTCGTCGCGAAGGCCAGGACGTGCGGGATGGCAAGTATCGCCGCTGCGCGAAACCGCTCCGGCCGTTGGGCCAGCGCGAATTGCGTAATGACCGAGCCCCAATCGTGGCCGACGATCCGAACCGGCTCCGAAGGAGACAGCTCGTCGACGAAGGAAAGGATCGTCCGAGCCAGCGTGGGACTATCGAAGGGCCCTTCGAGCGATGAGGGGGCGTAGCCGGGGAGCCAAGGACTAACGACGCGGTACCCGGCTTCGCACAGGTGCTCGGTCAGCGGCGCCCAGGTGCGTGGAATGTCCGGAAAGCCATGGAGGCACACCACCAAGGGCGCGTCTTCCGCCCCGGTCGAAAGGTATGAGATCCCGGTTCGTTCGGAGCGCAGTCGACGCATGGCACAAAGCTTACGAGAAGAAGCTGGCGAGCGCTTCCGCAAGCCGCGCGGCAAACGACTCGTCGATGATCAGGTCCTGGCGGGCTTCGATTTCGAGCGCACAGCGCCGAAATTCCTGGGCATGGCGCACCGGCGAATAGGCGAGCCCGATTTTGCCCGACCAGGGCTCGTTCGCTAGGGCATGAAAGCCTGCCCCTTCGAGATGGCGCACGAGCCTCTGAGCCGGCTCCTCGTCGTGGTCGAAGAGCACGCCGAGCTCCAAGACTCGGGCGTCCCCTTCATACTTGTCGGTAAAGGTGTGGATTGAGAATACCGTGTCGCCTCGACTCCGCTCCACCATGGCGCTCACCGCGGCGTGATACGGATGATAGAAGCGATCGATTCGGCGTACTCGCTCCGCTTCGAGGAGCGCCTCATTCAGGTGCACCGTCCTGCCGTCAGCGTTCTCCCGAAACAGAGTGTCCGAATCGAGAGGCCGGTTCGGATCGATTAAGAGCCGTGAAAAACGGGACAGAACAGCAGGCGCGTTCATCAGTCGGGCGACCCTGCGAGTGAACGCGGCCGCACCGATGTCGCTGGCCCAATGCGTGTCGACAAGCCAGCGATCTTCGTCCGGCCACCTCCACGGTTCAGGTAGAGCCGCCGACGCGTGCTCACAGGTGAACACCACACGACCGTCGAAGTCGCCATCGATCTCTTCTACCGTTTCGATCGAATCCATTTTTGAATTGTATGCGAACTCTCGAAAAGTCGAGCTCCCCGATGACACTGAACGATTGATCGGTATACTCGAAAGAGAAGCCGATGGGGGCGGCGGAAGGAAACAAACGCGTGCCGCATCCCGACGAAGACCCGGAGCTCCCCGGAACCCCGAAAAAAGGGCGGCGTCCGAGCCATTTCCGAAAGATGCGCCGAGACACCACGACCAAGGTGATTCGCGTGTCACGAGAGCGCTCGCCTACAGGGCCCGATGTGAGTCACGTTGTCCAGAGCCCCCGGGCACGCCAGGAGCAGTGGAGCGAAGTGATCAACCAAGCCCCCACCTTGCCAGAACCTCTCCTGCGGCGGCCCATGCCGCCCCCGGCTCCCCTGCCCTCCGAGACCTCGGCGACCGACCCCATGGTCCCCGGCTGGCTCGACGACCGCAAGCGCCGCAAGCGCGTCGAGGACATCATTGGGACCATTGGGCTCGCCCTGATGGTCGCAGCGATGCTGGTGACGATGTGGCTGCGGATGATCAGTCCGTAGGACGGCGGTCTTTCAAAACTCCGGCCGGTCTTGGTGCTGGCCGAACACGTCGCGAAACACGTCGCAGATTTCCTGCTCGGTACAGTATGCCTTGGCTGCGTCGATGATGCTGGGCATGACGTTGCGATCGGTCGTGCAGGCGTCGGCGATGGCCGCCAGGGCCTTGGACACTGCGGCGTCGTCGCGTTCCGCTTTGAGCCTGGCAAGGCTCTCGACCTGCTCCTTTTGAATCGACTCATCGACTCGGAGCGTCGGGATGTCGGGGTCTTCGTCTTGCTCGTACTTGTTGACGCCAACCACGGTCTTTTCACCGCTTTCGACCTGCCGCTGGAGACGATAGGCCGAACCGGCAATCTCGCGTTGCGGGTAACCGCGCTCGACGGCTTCGACCATGCCGCCAAAATCGTCGATCTTTCGAATGTAGTCCATCGCCTCTTCTTCGAGGCGGTCGGTCATCCACTCGACGAAGTAGCTGCCGGCCAAAGGGTCGATCGTATTGGTAACGCCAGACTCCTCGGCGATGATCTGCTGCGTGCGGAGCGCCACCGTGACCGCTTCCTCGGTGGGGAGCGCAAACGTCTCGTCGAGGCTGTTGGTGTGCAGCGATTGAGTCCCGCCCAACACCGCGGCCAACGCCTGAAGGGCCACGCGCGCGACGTTGTTGTAGGGCTGCTGAGCGGTGAGCGACACGCCTGCCGTCTGCGCGTGCGTCCGCAGCATCAACGAGCGTGGATTCTTCGGATTGAACCGGTCTTTCATCAGCCGCGCCCACATGCGGCGCGCTGCGCGGAACTTCGCGATCTCTTCGAAGAAATCGCTGTGCACGTCGAAGAAGAACGACAGACGCGGTGCGAACTCGTCGACGTCCAACCCGCGCTCGACCCCCCACTTCACATACTCGAGCCCATCGGCAATCGTAAAAGCGAGCTCTTGCGCGGCCGTCGAGCCCGCCTCGCGAATGTGGTAGCCGCTGATGCTCACGCTGTTCCAGCGCGGCACCTCTTTCGCGCAGAACTCGATCGAGTCGGTGACGATTCGCATCGCCGGCCGCGGAGGCACCACCCACGCATGCTGCGCGATGAACTCCTTGAGGCAGTCGTTCTGGACCGTCCCGCCGATCTTGTCGCGGGCAATCCCACGCTTGTCAGCCAGCGCGATGTAGAACCCGAGCAGCACGGCCGCAGGGCCGTTGATCGTCATCGACGTCGTCACTTGGTCGAGCGGAATGTGGTCGAACAAGACCTCCATGTCGCGGAGCGTATCGACTGCCACACCCACCATTCCGACCTCGCCGAGCGAGCGCGGTGAGTCGCTGTCGTATCCCATCAAGGTCGGGAAATCAAAAGCGGTAGAAAGGCCGGTCTGCCCCTGGGCGAGCAGGTACCGAAAACGCTCGTTGGTCTGTCGCGGCGTGCCGAAGCCCGCAAACATCCGCATCGTCCACAGGCGGCCGCGGTACATCGTCGGCTGAACTCCGCGGGTGTACGGAAACCGGCCTGGGAACCCGAGGGCGCTCTGATAGTTGTCACCGAGGTCGGCCGGCGTGAGAAGGTCCGGCACCTCGAGGTCGCTGTGCGTAACGAATCGCTCCCTGCGCAACGGATGGCGAGCCGTGGCGCCCTGCACATCCTGCTCGCGCCACTGGTCCGCCTCATCGCGCAAGCGATCTTTGTCGTCGTCTGACTGCCGATCGGCCGCCACTTTCTTCGCGGGATCCGCGGTCACAGACACCTCATGTCAGTTCTCTACCGTGTCCTGCGCACCTGGGAAAGGCAACACCTCACCCCGGATGACTTGCAGCATGCCCTCGACTTCCAGCGCCACCTCGAGCTCCGGGCTCGTTTCCAAGAACCGTTCGAGATAGCGCTTCGCCGCGTCGTTCTCACCCTTTTGAAAGTGAGCGGAGCCGACGAGGAACAAGCCGTCGCCATCGTCCTCCTGCTGCTGAAGCACACGCTTGCCCATTCGGATCGCGCGGTCGTACTCGCCCATCATGCGGAGCGTCTGCCCTGCACCCACCATCGCGCCGGCGTACTCGGGGGCGAGCTTCAACGCCTCGACGTAACTCTTGAGCGCCTCTGGGAACGCTTCCTTTTGAAAGTATGCGTGACCTAGAAAGTGCAGGGCGTATTCGTTTTGCGGATCCTCCCGGGCCACCCGCAAGAGCTCGTCGATCGCTTGATCGGTCTCGCCCGCGTGCAGAAGCTCCATGCCTTCTTCGGCTGCTTCCCACCGCTCGGCCTGCACATCAGTCAGCGAAGTGTCCTCAGTCACGGTTGCCGTAGTCGATCGAGCCCGCACGAGTTCGGTCGCGTGGCCGCACCCCGGAGGCCAACGTCCCGAGCGCGAGGACCAAAAACAAGACGCCACCGATGAGGAGTGTGATGCCCATCAACTGACGGCTGTCCAACACCCAGTAACAAACCCCGGCGACCACCAAAGTCAGGACGGCAACGGCCGCCGACATGCGCATCTGCATTCGACGGCGACGCTGCGCAATGAGCTCCGCCTCGCGCTTGGCTTCCTTTGCTTCCCTGGCTCGCTCCTTGCGGGCTTGGCGCCGCTCGTTCTGTTTCTTCGCCACGGAGGCGAGCATACTACCGAATTGCCCGACGAGCCCGCTCTACCAAATGGCCCTCGGCCACGAGCTCCAAGTACTCGTCGTAGGCGTCCCGTGCGGCGGGGGAGTTGTCGCTCGAAAGCGCTTCACCCAGGTAGAACCACGCCTCTGGCGGCGTGCCCGGCAGGGAGATCGACTGCCGGAACAGCCGGCGGGCCGCATCCCGCTCGCCGCGCTCGTAGTGAACGCGCCCCATCTGATAAATCGCAGCGGCCTCGAGGCCCGGGCGCGCGTCGACGCCGCGAGCAAGCTGCAGCGCTCGGGACGCATTCCTCATCGCCTCCGAGTACTTCTTGGCGCGCAGGATGCTCCGACCCATGCCGACCAGCGCAGGCGCATAGTCTGGATCGAGCTCGAGCGCGCGTCGGTAGTAACTGGCACTAACCCCGGTGTGACCCTGCAGATAGAACGCATCGGCGCGCGCGGTCAGCTGCTGGGGGCCGAGCGACGCCAACTCGGCCTGCACGACCGCAGCCTTGGGCTCGGGGGTGGGTGTCGGGGACGCCCTTCGAGATGACGTCGATTTGCGAGGCGGCTTGGAC
>CBDURI010000106.1:0-8761 GCA_965369435.1 uncultured bacterium | reverse complement strand
AACATGTGCGACAATCCGCCGTGCGTGCATTGTTGCCCGACAGGAGCGAGCCATGTCTCGGACTTCGGCAAGCTCGTGCAAATCAATGAGGACATGTGCATTGGCTGCAAGGCGTGCCTCGCGGCATGTCCCTACGGTGCACGCTACACCCACCCGGACGGATACGCCGACAAGTGCACCTTCTGCGAGCATCGCCTCAAGGTCGGCCAAGATCCGGCGTGTGTGTCGGTCTGCCCCACGCACTGCATGCACTTTGGCGACCTCGACGATCCCGACAGCGAGGTGAGCAAGCTGTTGAACACCCGCAAATCGAAGACTCTATTGCCGGAGGCCGGCACCGGACCGAGGGTCCATTTTCTCACGGACAAGGCAAAAGAATGAGCAGTCGAAGCCGCGACTCGAAGCAAGAGGTGCAGCCTGCGGTTGCCGAGTCGTCGCGAGTGCTGCGGGAGCTCGAGCGCTCCCTGCCAGTCGACGACTTGATGGGTTGGCTGATTGGCACTCTGCCTCTCGCCAATCGCGATCAGGTGTTCAAAGTCCTCAAGGACATCTATGAAGCGGGTTTCGAGATCACGTCCGCGAGCCCAACGGCGCGACCGTACAAGATCGGCCAAGAGGCGTTTCAAGCCTGTCCCCAGCGTGTCATCGCGCGTAAGGCGAGATAGGACCGATGCGGGAATACACGACCACCAACACCAACCCGTTCGTTGACCTGTCTCACGAAGTTTGGGGTTGGGAGATCCCCGTTTATCTCTTCTTGGGTGGCTTGGTGGCCGGCATGATGGTCATCTCCGGATACTTTTTTCTCTCAGGGCGATGGCGCAACCGCGACTCCTCCAGTTACGTGCTGCCGGCCTTGAGCCTGGTGCTGCTGTCGGCAGGCATGTTCGCGCTGTTCTTGGACCTGGAGCACAAGCTCTACGTTTGGCGCTTGTACCTCACCTTCGAGGTGACTTCTCCGATGTCCTGGGGCTCGTGGATCTTGCTCCTCGTCTACCCGGTGTTGATCGCCAGTCTGCTGTTGGCACTACCAGCGGCGCTCAGAGAACGCTCGCCCAGCCTCGCCAAGCTGTCGGATCGCATCCAGGCACGGCCATCGGCGATACGATCGATCGGCGCCCTCAACATCGCGCTCGGCATCATGGTAGGCATCTACACCGGGATTCTGCTCAGCGCGCTCGGAGCTAGGCCGCTTTGGAGTAGCGCGTTGCTCGGCCCGCTTTTCCTCGTTTCCGGCGTTTCCACTGCAGCGGCGCTAGTCGATCTGGTGGCGAAGGATCACGCGGAGCGGGATCTGGTGTCGCGCGCAGACATCGGCTTCATGATCACAGAGCTGCTGTTCATCGCCTTGTTCCTGATCGGCTTGATGAACACCTCCAAGGTTCACCAAGAGGCCGCAGGCTTGCTGCTCGGCGGGCCCTTCACGGCTGTGTTCTGGGTCCTCGTCGTCGGGCTTGGCTTGCTCGTCCCGATCGTCATCCAGACTTTGACTGCGACCCGCAGGATCAGGCACACCGTCGTGGCTCCCGTGTTGGTGCTCGTTGGCGGCCTCGTGTTTCGGATGGTCATGGTCAGCGCCGGGCAACTGACCCACTGGACGCCCATGTGACCCATTCATCGAACCCTCGTTGCCCAGGAAGGAAGGTCTTCATCCAATGACATCCGCACGTGAGCCAGCTCCTTACATGAACCCGTACCTTGCCGGTGTGGGTTTGGGGCTGGTGCTTTTGCTCGCGTTCGTCGTGATGGGCCGGGGACTTGGCGCCTCGGGCGCATTTTCGACCATCGTTGCAGTACTCGTCGATGCCGTCGCGCCCGAGCACGCCCGCGCCAACGATTTCTATGTAGGGTATCTGGAGAACGGCTACGGGAGCCCCTTCAAGAGCTTCCTGATGTTTGAAGTCATCGGCGTGCTGGTCGGCGGTTTCATTTCCGGATCGCTGGCGGGCCGTGTGAAGCGGACGATCGAGAGGGGCCCAAGGATGTCCGCCAAGGGACGCATCGCGCTCGCAATCCTCGGAGGCACCATGATGGGCTTCGGCGCCAAGCTGGCGGGAGGCTGCACCAGTGGTCAGGGCTTGTCCGGCGGCGCCGTGCTCGGGCTCGGCAGCTGGACGTTCATGATCATGGTCTTCATCGGGGGCTACGCAGGGGCCTATTTCCTGAGGAGGGAGTGGCGATGAGTGCCCCGTTCTACAAATACGGTTTGTTCGGCGACGAGGTGTCGCTCATCTTGGCGGCGCTCATCGGCATTGGTTTCGGCTTCTTCCTCGAACGGGCTGGCTTCGGCAGCTCCCGCAAGTTGGCGGCGCAGTTTTACTTCACGGACATGGCCGTCTTCAAAGTCATGTTCTCCGCCATCGTGACGGCCATGCTCGGGCTCTTCTATTTGTCGTGGGCGGGGCTTGTCGACATCTCGATGGTCTACGTGAGCCCGACCTATCTGCTGCCACAGCTGCTCGGCGGGCTCGTGCTTGGCCTTGGTTTCATCGTGGGGGGGTACTGCCCAGGCACCTCCGTGGTCGGAATATCGACGGGCCGACTCGACGCCGTCGCGTTTGGCGGCGGCGTGTTCGGCGGGATCTTCGTGTACGGAGAGCTCTACCCCTGGCTTGCGGACTTCGTGAAATCCACCTCCATGGGCAGAGTGACGCTCGATAGCTGGCTCGGAGTGAGCACCGGCTTGGTGGTCTTTGCCGTGGTGGTCATGGCGGTCCTCGGTTTCTGGGGCGCCACCACGGTCGAGCGGAAACTGGCGCGGCGCGAGGCGGAGGCTTGACGATGCACCGTGTCGACCCACGTGCCTGGGGTATCAATCAAAAGCTCGCGTCATTGGCACTCGCCCTCGGAGCCCTGGCCTTGCTCGGTTCTCCATCGCCTGGGGGCGCCGTCACGATCAACACGCAAGAGCTGGCCGACATCGTCGAGTCGGAGGTCGATCATGTGACCGTCGACGAGCTCGCGGACTGGATTATCCAAGACCGCGCCGACTATCGTTTGATAGATGTCCGCGACCCCGATGCGTATGCCGGGTATCATATCCCGACCGCCGAGCTGGTGGAGCTTCGTGACTTGCACGACTATCCGCTATACCAGAACGAGAAGATCGTCCTCTATTCCGATGGCGGCATTCACTCTGCCCAAGCGTGGTTCCTGTTACGGGCGGAAGGCTTCGCCGGCGCGTACATCCTGCTTGGCGGCCTCGACGCCTGGAAGGACGACGTTTTGTTTCCCGAGCTGCCGATCGACGCGACCCAAGACGAGCTGGCCAGCTTCGAGCGTCGCCGAGCCGTGAGTGAGCTCTTTGGGGGCCAAGCCCGGACGAGCGGAGGCGACGCCGCCAAACCGTCCGAAGTGATGCTACCTAAAGTGAAACCGCCGACACCCGTGGCGGCGCCCCGAACCCGAAAGAAACACCACAAAGAAGGCTGCTAGGAGAGGCGCTGTAGCGGCCTTCAGTTGCCGAACAGCCTGGAGAAGACTCCTTCACCGCGCGACTTGCGGAGCAACCAACGTGCTTTTTTGAGGAGCGCGGCGCCTGAGAGCGCGCCTACGCGCACGTCCAGAATCTCTCCGTTGTTGACCAACAGCAAGGTTGGCACCGAGTGGATGTTGAAAGGCTGCGCCAAGTTGGCTTGGCTTGCGGTGTTGATTTTGATGAATCGAATCGGCTCGTCCGCAAGCTCCTTGGCCACCGCCTCGAAGTGCGGCTCCATGAGCTTGCAAGGCCCACAGGTCGGCGACCAAAAATCGATGATAGCGGGCCCACCCTCGTCACTCATCAAGCGTTCCAGTTCACTCTGCGTTTTCAAGTTTTCGATCATTCACAATCCTAGCGCCAAGACCGTTACAAGACGTTTAGCAGATCAGTCGCGCACCGCGACTCCGCGATACAGGCTCGATACTATCGCGGGCCCCTTGCCGCGAAACTCTTTGAGCGAGGTGAGCTCGAAGCCGCCTCGTTCGACCAAACTGTCGATCGGCCGATTGATGTGGCAGCCATCGGTCAAGCGGTTCCACAGAGGGTTGAGGCGATCTTGCCATTGGATCACGCTTTGCTCGCGGCTTCGACCGTGTTCGATGAAGAGGTAACGGCCCCCTGGTTTGAGCACGCGACGCATCTCGAGGAGGGCGGCCTCTGCGTCCGGAATCGAGCAGAGCGTCCACGTCGTGACGACGCAATCGAAACGTCCTGCATCAAACGGAAGCCGATTGTCTGCGGAGAGCGCCTCACATTGTACGGGAAACCGAGCCTGCTCGATTCGCTCCTCCACCTTACGAACCCCCTGGGTTGCCATGGGGTCGATGCCGTGGACCGACTCCACATCGCCCCCGTAGTGCCTGAGGTTGCGACCGGTGCCGAACCCGATCTCGAGCACGTCGCCGAAAGCGTCGTTCACGGTTTCGGGGCGGAGGTCGTCCATGATTCTCATGGCGAAGTCCTGAAACCTGGGCTTGATCCAATCGCGAAGGGTCATTACTCAGCTGCTTTCCTAGCTTGGCGCCATACGGCGAGGGGTGATTTCTTTTGCCGCGTCGCTGCGACGAGGGTGCCGAGCCATGCACCCGGCAGGAAGAGCAAGTTGATGACCAGTTCATCCCCCAGCCTGCTTCCGGGAAACGGCCTTCCGCGTCGCCGCGCGGGTAGGGCGTTGAGCGTATTCGCGATTCGATTGGCTACCGTCATCACACGCGCAACGTCTTCGGTGTCGCTGCAGGTTTGCCGACCGAGGGCCTCGACGACAGCAGCCTCCAACTCGTTCCCTTCGCCCGGCGTGAAATCGGCCTTGGTGCGCGAGCGGGCATGGGATACCGCCAGCCACGTCGGGCGATCGAAGGCATCCTCGTCCATGTTCTCGAGCGCAGCGAGCTCGCTATCCGAGACGCCCGCCGCCAGCGCGTGCCGTGCATGAGCGTGCTCGCACATGCCGCATGCGTTGGTTTGGGCGACTGCGACGATGACCTGTTCACGAAGCGCAGGCGAAAGTCGGCCTCCGACCCAGATCGACCAAAGCTCTTTTATCCGCGTCATCACCCACCTCAAGTCCGAGAGAAGCTCTCGAACCGAATAGACGCGAGGGGAGGGGTGGTTTTGGGCCGTTGTCATGAGTCGCTGGCCGCATCGAGGAAGCTCTTCACCTTCGCGTACACCTCGTGCAGGTGCTCGCTCATGTGATCCTTTTGCTCGGCGTCCAGTAGACCGTACACGAAGAACAGCGTCCTGCGACCGTCCGCCTTCCGCTCCTCCGCGGACCGGGTATTGGGGCCCCAGTCCTCGCGATCTTCCCACGCCTCCCAAAGCATCTGACGAATGGCTGGCGCGCCGGGGTGCTCGCGAAGGGCATCGGCGATGTTCCCAAGTCGCTTTTCGTCGGCGGCAAGCCGTGCTGCGGCTTCATCGGGAAGGGCAGCAACAAACGCCCGAAGTGCTTCTTCTTGGCTGTCGCTCAAGCTTCCAGTCCACTCTTCGATGGCATCGACGAATTTGTCCTGTCGATCTTCGGAACGTTCCTTCGCAGGCTTGGTCAGCTCTTCGCGCGCCTCGTCCAAGCGTTCGTTGAGGCTGCGTTGGCCGTGATCGATCTGCTCGTCTCGGAGAGTCGCGAGGATGGGCGCGACCTCGTCGAGGATCCACCCAACCCCCTTATCCATGAGCAAGTCGATCTGCTTCTCGATGACGCGCATGTTCTGCTCGTCGAAGCCCTTGATGATGGCGCGGTCGACCGTCGCCACCAAAAGCTCGAGCCGCGCCCCCAGAACGTCAGGCGCGGACGCCAGCACGCGGTGCACGGCCGCACGAGTGGCCTCCCTTTGTGCTTCATCCAAATCGAGCTCTTCGCCGATTTGCCGAGTGACCCAACGCGCGCCGATGTTCTGCAGCACGCCCGTGCAGCCCACGGTAAACGATGCCAACACGAGGAACGTCAACGCGAGCGCGCGGCGCGAGGTTCGTGGTGGTGGACTAGACGGTTCCATACGCCTCCTGTTCTCCATCTCGTCCCGAAAGTTGGTCTTGCCACTTGCGCACGGCCAGTAAGCCGGCTGCCACGAGTGCGACTGCCGCGATGACGATGAACGGGGCGAACTCATCCCACGGCCATGTCGCAAGCGGATGGCGTTCGAGCCAGGAGCTCATGCGAGCTCCGAGCAACGTCATGAGCGCCGTGAGAGGTGCGACGCCGAGGACGGTCCCGAGCAAGAAGGGTCCGAACGCCACGCGGGACACGCCGAGCCCGTATTGTAGAGTGGGCGTCGTGTAGAAGATGAGCCGCAGCAGCAGGACGGTTCGCAGCCCCTGCGTTACCAGTCGATCGTCCAATCTGCGAATCCCCCGTGGCAGCCGGCGTTGCACCCACTCTCGGGCGACAAAGCGGGCAAACCCGAACGCGGCAATCGAGGCCCCCATGGTTCCGGCCCAACTCAAGAAGAAAGCAGTGAACGGATCCCAAACCATCGGCGCACTCAACAGAAACAGAATGCTCCGCACGCCCAATGGCTGAAGGCAAGAGTAGGCCACGACAAAGAACAACCCACCCCAAGCCCCCGCATCCCGGAGCCAGCGTCGCGCCGAGTCGGGGTCGAACGCCTCGTAGGCCCCGCTCGCATAGAGCCAGCCGACGATTCCGATCGCGAGCGCGAGTAGGGCGACTTTGGCTTTGATCCGCATTGCGTCGCTCAGGGCTGGTTGCCCATCTCGCGGAGCTCCGAGAGCAAGCGCGTCATCACATCGAGCTGCACCGTCTCGTTTTGCTCCGATTCTTGTCGAAGGGAGACGACCATCGCCCCAAAGTTACGTCCAAAACGCTCACAGTTGGGGCAGCCGAGAAGATGATTTTCGATTTTTTCGGTGCCGGCCACGTCGAGCTCGCCGTCGACATACTCGGTCAGAAGCTCCAGCACTTCGGAACAGCGTATGCCGCCTACGGTTCGTTCTTTCATCGCTGACCCCCTTTCCCATCGCCAACCTCGTCGTCAGGGATCGTGCGAAGTGCCGCGGCAAGTCGCAGCCGTGCGCGATGCAGGCGGCTCTTGAGAGCTCGTTCGCCGATTCCAAGAACCTCTGCGGCTTCGGGTCCGCGCAAGCCTTCGATGTCCCGCAAGACCAAGACCTCTTGATCATCGGACGAGAGCATCTGCAGCGCGCGATGGAGGGTGTCCCGGCGCTGTGCCGCAATGGCTAGGGCCTCCGGATTGTCGCAACCCCAGCCTGCCTCGAGGCCGAGCTGCATCAGCGGCTCTTCTACCAGGTCCTCTTTCGCGCGCTTCGTTCGGATCTTGTGCCCAGCGTTACGCGCAATCGTGAGCAACCACGTTCGCACGGACGCGTCTGCGCGAAAGCTCGCCGCGCTTCGATAGGCCGCGAGGAATGTCTGCTGTAGAGCGTCCTCCGCCAATGTTGGGTTACCGGTCACGACTGTAGCCATCCTGAGAACTGCCGCCGCATGGCGCTCCACCAGACGCTCGAAAGCACGGTGGTCCCCCGCGGCGGCCAGAGCGATCAGGTCCCGGTCGGATGTTGAGGAGTCGTGCGCTTGTCGATCGAGCATGTGGAAATCCCTAGCACCACACGCACTACGCGCTCTACTGTGTGTTCGTTTCGGGGGAAAATGGCACTCATTGGAAGCCTCCTTCGCTTTCTTGGGCTGTTTGGGCCCTCGTTGGCAACATCTTCTTAGAGTCGTTGGGGGCCTAAGAGGATTCAGGGCGGGAGTCCTTTTCAGTCCCGGGGGACTCTATAGTAGACCGGGAGGCCGTCCGGACGGTGACCCCACGATGAAGATCAGTCCATGAAGATGAGTCCATGGTTCTGGATTCCGGCTCTCGGGCTGGGGCTAGCGGCCCTGTGGGTTGGCGCTCGCGGCGCTATTTCCCTCAGATCGGTCATCTCCGTTCGCTTTCCCGAAGTGCAATGGGTAGACAGCGCAACCCTTGCCCGATGGGAGGAGGGCCCCCGAGGGAAACGGCCGGAGGTTCTCGACGTGCGAACGGAAGCCGAGTTCGAGGTGAGTCACCTGCAGGGGGCGCGGCGCGTAGACCCGGACGATCCGAAAATCGAGCCGCTCCGAATCGCACCAGACGCGACGGTCGTGGTGTACTGCTCGATCGGTTACCGGAGCGCCGGGATCGTCAAGCAACTCGCACGCGCCGGCGTCACCCACGTTTACAATCTGGAGGGCGGCATCTTCGCATGGGCGAACGAAGACCATCCTGTTTACCGGGGCGGGGAGCGTGCCGACGTGGTACATCCGTACGACAAATTGTGGGGGCGACTCCTGCGAGAAGATCTGCGCGCTACTGGGCTGAAGAAGCAATGACCACGCGTCCGACTCGACATCGACTTTCTTGGATACTGCTCGCAGTCGCGTCGATCGCCTTGCTGGTCGGCCTCGCGCCTAGCACCGCCAAGGCGAACGAGTGGCACGCAGCGGTCGGCGGTGGAGGCAACTTCAACTTCTCGCCCGAAGCCGTCGGACGTGGATGGGTCTTGTTCGACAGTGTTGGAACCGGCGTAGTTGGCAACGGAGACCTGCATCTGTACTGGAACACCGACAAGATTCATGTGGGTATCGAACGGCTCTCGTTCGCGAAGAACAAGCTCGCATTCTTCGCGTTTGCCGAGGGCGAGATCGTTCTAGCTCAGCTCCTGCGCGATTATTTCAAGCAAGGGCTCAAGATCAGCGAGTTCGGGTTCAACGCGAGCTACGTCCTGCTCAGCCCGAAGCTTCAGTGGTATCCCGGAAAGCACCAGACCCTCGAGATC